>JAVRPX010000303.1:0-3833 GCA_032161985.1 Mycobacterium sp. | reverse complement strand
GCTGTCATAGCCAAGAGGCATGCGGATGATGAACTCGTGCGCATTGGCGAGTTTCGCCGCCTCGACAATTTCGTCCTCCGTGGCGCCGGGGTGGCCATAGGCGATGTTGGCGCGCACAGTTCCCCGGAACAGCACCGTGTCCTGCAGTACGAAGCCGATGTGGTTGCGGAGTCCGTGCAGCGTGTAGTCCCGGTTATCGACGCCGTCGATCTTTATGCTTCCGGCGTTCGCGTCGTAGAACCGCGGGATGAGGCTCACGACGGTGGACTTGCCGCTCCCGGTCGGCCCTACAACCCCCACTAGTTGCCCCGGCTCAATGTTGAAGGTGACATCGCGCAACACCGGCTCCGCCGAGTCATAGCCGAAGACCACATTTTTGAAGTCGATTTCACCGCGGAACGGCGCTGGATCTACAGCGTCGGGCCGCTCGGGAATGATGGTGTCGGTGTCGAGGATCGCCCGGAGACGATCAACCGAGACCGAGGCCTGGGCAATGGAATTCGTCATCGAGGCGAGGTCTTGCACCGGTTTGAAGAACTTTGCGAGATACGAAAGAAAAACCACGAGCGCGCCGGTCGTCATGGCTCCTGTCAGGACCAGCGATGAGCCACGGTAGAGCACGAAACCGGTGCACAACGCGACGACAACGCCGACGATCGGCGAGAGTAGCGACTTCACCAACCGGGCCCGCAATGCTGCCTGGACGGATTCCTTGCTGGCCTGCCCTAGTACCTCTTCCTCCAAGTCCTGGCGCTGGAATGCCTGGACCACTCGAACGGATTCGAGGCCCTGCTGCATCGTGGCGACGATGTCGGCCTGGCGTTTTCGCACCTCGTGGGTTGCCTGCTTTACCGCTCTTCGGATCCTCGACACCAAAAGGAGCAGGAAGGGCGTCACCGCAGCGGCAATCAGACCGAAATCCCAGTTGAGCCAGAGCATCACGCTCAACATGCCGACAATCGTTAGCATGTCGATGAACATGTCGGACGTATCTTCGGATGCGAAGTCCTGGACCGTCTCGACGTCGTCGGTGATGGTGCTGAGAATGGTGCCGATCTGGTGGCTGTCGTAATAGCTGAGCGAGAGGCGATGCAAGTGGTGGTATGTCCGCATCCGCAGATCGTTCGCCACCCACTGGCCGGCAGTTTCGGTGTAGTAGTTGGCGATGTAAGAAGCGATGCCGCTTATGACGGCAATGATCACGGTAAAAATCGCCACCAGTAAAGCGATGTGCATCCTGCCTTCCCCACCAAGGATCGATAGCAGTGGAGACATCCATTCGGGAAGCGGGTGTGGGTCTCGCGGGACGACGTTGTCGAGGATGATCTTGAGCATCCAAGGCGCGGCCAGGCTCATCGCAGTCTGCACGAGCATCGCAGCCAAGACGATGGCGAGAACCACGCGGTAAGGGCGGATCAGCTCACGAATAAGGCGCACCATGTAAAACCGTTTTCTCTGTGTGGGTGCTTGAATAGTTTGCGCCGACCCCTGCCCACAGTCAGCCTGAGAATACCGGAGCAGCGCCGAAATTATGGCGAATGTCGGAGCGGCCGCAGAATTTTCGCTGTTGTTAATTAGGCTGGCCCAAAGGGCATCATGCCCGTCCACCGCCTGTCACGATCAAATCCGCCTCGTGCCGTTCAAGCGAGCATGCCTTGAATTTCTCCGCGGAACAATCAGCAAAACGGGCGCTTGCCCTAGCCTGTCGGCGATACGCTCTGCAACATTCGTCGGAACGCCGCGGCAGGCCGGCAGTCAAGCAATTTCCTCGACAGGTAGTGGGAGGGAGAGCTATCCAATGACAGCGCGTAAGGCTGCCTGGATATGTGCGCTGGCCTTGATCGTCGGCGCCGGCGCGGCATGTGAAAGCGGAAGCACTACATCATCCTTGACGGTCCATGAGGATGCGCCCACGTTGAATCCCGTCGACGTCGGGAAGCAGGGCAACAGCCCCGGCGACGCGCAGTACTTCTTCGCCGACTTGCGCGACCGGCCCGGCGGCGGCGTGACCGGCAAGGTGTACGGGACGAAGACGGTGGTCAAACCGACGGATACTTCGAATCCGGGTACCGAGCAGCGGGCAACGCTGATCTTCTTCGTGATTGGCAACGAGCAGGACCAGATCGTGGTCGCGGGCGTGCCCGACTACCCGTCCAACGCCCCTGAATTCGCCGCCGACCATCCCGTCGTGCGTGCGGTGATCGGCGGGACCGGCAAGTACAACGGTGCCGGCGGCCAACTCACCAGCACGCGCAACGCCGACGGTTCGTATAAGCAGGAGTTCTCGCTGACCAAGCCCTGATATGACAAGGATTGTCCGATGGCAATCGTGGGCCACTACTTCGCCGCGGACGCGGATTCGCAAGACGAACTGGCGCGTTTGCGGCTGTTGGAGGACGAGTGCGACCCGCACACCCGCCGATATCTCGACGGCATCGGTGTACGCGCGGGGTGGCGTTGTTTGGAGGTCGGCGCCGGCGCCGGCGGGCTGGTGCGCTGGCTCGCCGAACGTGTCGGCCCCGCCGGGACGGTGGTGGCCGCCGACATCGACCCCAGGTATCTCGGAGATCTGCGTGAAGCCAATGTTGAAGTGCGCCGGTGCGATATCGCCCGCGACGACTTCGAGCCCGAGTCCTACGACGTCGTTCACAGCCGGTTTCTCCTGATGCACCTCGACGATCCCGCCGACGCCTTGCGGCGCATGACCGCGGCGTTGCGACCGGGCGGCTGGCTCGTCGCCGAAGAGCCCGACAACGACGTCGCCGGGTCGCTCGATCCCGCCCACCCTCTGTCGCAACCCTTCGACTTCTGCTATCGCAAGCGGGTCGAGTTCGCCTCGGCGGCAAAGATCACCGACTTGCGGTTCGGCAAGGTGCTGCCGCTCTACATGAAGGCGCTCGGGCTGAGCGAGATGGGCAACGAGGGCGTCGCACGGGTCATCCGCGGCGGCGACCCGTTCTCACACATGTGGATCAAGACATGGGAACGCATCGATAACGCGGTCATCGCCGGCGGCATCCTCAGCGAGTCGGACGTGGCCCAGATGCGACGCGCCTACGAGGATGCGACCTTCAGCTACCGCGCCCAGCTGACGCAGTCGGTCTGGGGTCGCAAGCCGCAGCGCTAGGCGGCCTGCCAGTCTCTGATCGCCGTGTCCTGCTTCTGGCCGAGCTCAACGACCAGGTCGGCAGGTGCCGGATCCTTTGGCGCCCCGTCGAACTCGATCGTCGCTGCCGCGTTTCCCTGGGTGAACGTCAACACGGTCACCGATTTCGAGCCGTCCGGCGACATCCCGGAGACCATCGTCCCGCCAGCCCCCACCGCGGCGGGCTGTGTCTGTCCGTTGGCCACCTTGCCTGCCACTTCGGCGCGGGACCCGTTCAACGCGGCGGTCGCAGCAGCAGCGTCCGGCAGGACCAGGATGGTGCTCGTGATCTGCCGGCCACCGTCGCGGTGGTTGTAGACGGCCGTGACACCGGGCTGCCCATTCGGGTTGAAGACCGGTGGGGCGGCGTTGTACGCCAACGAATCGGTGATGAGGTTCGGATCGACCGGCAGTGTGCTGTAGTCGCCGGGTTGTGCCGCGGCAGATCCCGCGCCGCCGATGGTCACACCAATCACCAGCAGCGCGGTTGCGGCCGAACTGCCGACCGCCCTCGTGGAAGCGTTCATTACGAAATGCTCCAATCTGAGAAGTTCCTAGATCCGGTGAGTGTCAGCAGGGGTAGCAGGCAAAGCCGCGCCAGCCGTCGCGCCAGAACCAGCCTGGACCGCAACCCATCCCGCCAGTCGTTCCGCCGCAGTCGAGCTTTTGCACTCCAGGCGCCTTCGGC
>JAVRPX010000302.1:0-4697 GCA_032161985.1 Mycobacterium sp. | reverse complement strand
CGGTCCATCGACACCGCCCGCACCTCGGTGATGGTCGTGGCGCTCGACGTCCGCGGGCCCGGGTCGAAGATCGAGAGCTCACCGAACATGTCCGACGGACCCATGATGGTGAGCAGATTCTCGCGGCCGTCCGGCGAGCGGCGGCCGATCTTGACCTTCCCCGAGATGATGATGAACAGCCGATCGCCAGGCTCTCCCTCGGCGAACACGGTGTGCCCGCGTGGGAAGTCGACGGGCTGCAGCTGCTTGGTCAGCGCGGAAACGGCGCTGGGTTCGACTCCCTGGAAGATTCCGGCCCGCGCCAGGATCTCGTCCACGTTGCCCCTCTTAAGCTGTTGGGTGATATGACATGCGCAAGCGACCTCTGACTGGTTAGCGAGATCAGTCTAGAGGTACGCCATTTCGCGACTAGCCCACGCTACACACGATTGGCATGCCGAGTCGGCTGAAATTCAGGATTCGACCCGTGATGCAGGTACAGCCGTGTTGGCAAACTTGTCATCTCAACGGCGCCCGTTCCGCCGTCAAGCGGCCAATCCCGTTCGCCCAACCGCTGATGCATGCTGTCCAGCGCTCGGCCCATGCCCTCCCGCGCCAGCGTGTTCACGTCATCGGTCTCGGCTTGCTCGAGAAACTCGGCCACATCCGAGGCCGAGACGGCGTTGTCGTCCAGGGCCGATTCGAGCCGCTGCAGCCCGAATGTTGCCAGCATCAGCAACCCCGGAATAAATGCAGCGAGCAACCAAGACACAAGGGTGAAGTAAACACGGCGAAGGTCTCAGCGGGATCACGAATTGTCACCGGTCCGCACCGGTCCGCTCCCGGGTGAGTCAGACCCCCTCAGTACGCTGGCATCCGTGACCGTGGGTGAGAGTTCAGCCGGTAAGACCACCGCCGCCAAGCCGGCTCGGCGCGCCACCTCGCGGAAGTGGGACAACGAGACCCGCATCGGCCTGGTCCGCCGCGCTCGCCGGATGAATCGCACACTGGCGCAAGCGTTTCCACATGTCTACTGCGAGTTGGACTTCACCAATCCGCTGGAACTGACTGTGGCGACCATTCTGTCGGCGCAGAGCACCGATAAGGGGGTCAACCTAGCCACTCCGGCGTTGTTCAAGCGATACCGCACGGCGCTGGATTACGCGCAGGCCGACCGCACCGAACTCGAAGAGCTCATCCGGTCCACCGGCTTCTATCGGAACAAAGCCAACTCGCTGATCCGGCTCGGCCAGGAACTGGTGGAGCGGTTCGACGGCAACGTCCCCAACACCATGGAAGATCTGGTGACGCTGCCCGGTGTCGGTCGCAAGACCGCCAACGTCATCCTGGGCAACGCCTTCGACATTCCCGGGATCACCGTCGACACCCATTTCGGCCGGCTGGTGCGCCGGTGGCGCTGGACCACCCTGGAGGATCCGGTCAAGGTCGAGCACGCCATCGGCGAGCTGATCGAGCGCAGCGAGTGGACACTGCTGAGCCACCGGGTGATCTTCCACGGCCGCCGCGTGTGCCATGCGAAGAAGCCCGCATGTGGCGTCTGCGTGCTTGCAAAGGACTGCCCGTCGTTCGGAACGGGGCCTACCGATCCGCTGATCGCCGCGCCGCTGGTCAAGGGGCCGGAGACCGAGCACCTGCTGGCGCTGGCCGGGCTGTAGACGCGCCTGTGATTCGCCCGCCACCCGCCCGATGAGTGCGTCGACCCGGTGGACCATCGCGGTGATGGTCGTCGTCGTCGCGCTCGGCGTGGCGTGGTGGACGCAGTTGGGGGACAACGGTTCGCCGACCGGTCCGGTCGGGCCGGGTCAGGCACGTGACCGCCGCGACGCGGACACCGCCGAGGCACTCGCAGGCCCCCGTGCTCGCGCCGACCTTCCTCCGTGCCCTAAGGCGGGGTCGGGGCCCGGCCCGGAGCGGCTGCGCGGCATCACGCTGGAATGCGCAGGCGACGGCACAAACGTCGACGTCGCCAAGGCCGTCGCAGGCCGGACGACGATTCTCAACCTGTGGGCCTACTGGTGCGCGCCGTGCGCCGAGGAACTGCCCGCGATGGCCGAGTACCAGCGCCGGGCCGGGCCCGACGTCACCGTGCTGACCGTGCACCAGGACGAGAACGAGGCCGCGGCATTGCTGCGGCTGGCTGAACTGGGCGTGCGACTGCCGACGCTGCAGGACGGACGCAGGCTGGTCGCCGCCGCTTTGGCGGTACCCAACGTCATGCCCGCGACGGTGGTGCTGCGCGCGGACGGTAGCGTTGCCGAAGTCCTGCCGCGGTCGTTCGCCAGCGCCGACGAGATCGCCGCGGCGGTAGGACCGAAGGTCGGCCCGAAGACAGGAGAGCCGGGGTGAGCTGGGGCACTGGAGTGGGCAAGCTGACTCCCGACACCGCCCCGCCCTGGCTCAAGCCGCTCACAGACAACTGCCGTGACGTGAAGCGCGCCTATCGCAGACGTGTACCCCCCGAAGTGCTGGCGCTGGTTACCGCGGCCAACACCAAAGCCGCGATCGCCGGAGAGAAGCGCGACGCCGCGGTTCTCGTGCTGTTCTCGGGCCCCGCCGACGCACCCTCCGGCGGCCCGCCCGACGATGCCGACCTGCTGTTGACCGTGCGGGCGTCGACGCTGCGCCACCATGCGGGCCAGGCCGCTTTCCCTGGCGGGGCGGCCGACCCGGGCGACGACGGACCGGTGTTTACTGCGCTGCGCGAAGCCAACGAGGAGACCGGCGTCGACACCAGTCGGCTGCATCCGCTGTGCACGCTTGAGCGGATGTTCATACCGCCGTCCGGGTTCCACGTTGTACCGGTGCTGGCCTACTCACAGGATCCAGGGCCGGTGTTCGTTGTCGACGAAGCAGAGACCGCGATCGTCGCGCGGGTACCGGTGCGCGCGTTCATCAACCCCGAGAACCGGATCATGGTGTACCGCAAGGAGAATACGCGCCGATTCGCCGGCCCGGCATTCCTGCTCAACGAGATGCTGGTGTGGGGGTTCACCGGGCAGGTGATCTCGGCGATGCTCGACGTGGCGGGCTGGGCCAAGCCGTGGAACACCGACGACGTTCGTGAACTCGACGACGCAATGGCCCTCGTCGCGCACGAGGACAGCTACGGTGAAGCTCAACAATGACATCGTCACAGTGGCTTGATCTCGCCGTCCTCGCGATCGCGTTCGTCGCTGCCATTTCCGGCTGGCGTTCCGGCGCGCTCGGCTCTCTGCTGTCGTTTGTCGGGGTGGTTCTCGGCGCGGTCGCGGGGGTGCTGCTGGCGCCGCACATCGTCAGCTACATCAGCGGCCCCCGCAGCAAGCTGTTCGTCACGCTGTTTCTGATCCTCGCGCTTGTGGTGATCGGTGAGATCGCCGGCGTCGTGCTGGGCCGCGCGGTGCGCGGCGCGCTGCGCAACCGCATGCTGCGGACCTTCGACTCGGTGATCGGCGTTGGACTGCAGCTGGTCGCGGTGCTGGTCGCGGCGTGGATGTTGGCCACCCCGCTGACCTCGTCGGACCAGCCGAACCTGGCCGCCGCCGTGCGCGGCTCGAAGGTGCTGGCCCAGGTGGACGAGGTGGCCCCCAGCTGGCTGAAGTCCGTCCCGACGCGGCTGTCGGCACTGCTGGACACGTCCGGCCTGCCCGACGTCCTGTCGGAGTACGGCCGGACCCCGATCATCGCGGTCGACGCCCCGGACGCCGCGCTGGCCAGTGACGCCGTCGTCGCAGCCACCCGGCCGAGCGTCGTCAAGATCCGCGGTGTCGCACCGGGATGCCAAAAGGTGTTGGAGGGGACGGGTTTCGTCGTCGCACCGAACCGCGTGATGTCGAACGCGCACGTGGTCGCGGGCTCCGACAGCGTCACGGTCGAGGTGGACGGCCAAACCTACGACGCAGGCGTGGTGTCGTATGACCCCGAAGCCGACATCTCGATTCTTGACGTGCCGAACCTGCCTTCGGCGCCCCTTTCATTCGCCGAGGGCACCGCACCGACCGGAACCGACGCCGTCGTGATGGGCTATCCCGGCGGCGGCGACTTCGTCGCGACACCGGCCCGCGTGCGCGAGACAATTGAGCTGAACGGCCCCGACATCTACCGCACCGCCACCGTGACTCGCGAGGTCTACACGATCAGAGGCACTGTGCGGCAAGGAAATTCGGGTGGACCGATGATCGACCGGACGGGCAAAGTGCTTGGCGTGGTGTTCGGCGCCGCCGTCGACGACGCCGAGACCGGCTTCGTGCTGACCGCGAAGGAAGTCTCGCGCCAGCTCGCGAAGATCGGCGACACGGAGCGGGTTGCGACGGGCGCCTGCGTCGGCTAGCGGTACACCTGCGCCAGGAACCTCGACAGCTGCTCGTTGACCACCTCAGGCGCTTCCTCGTGGCCGAAATGCCCTGCGCCGGCGATGGATACGTAGCGGCCCTGTGGGGCGTAGTGCTGGGTGCGATACACCGGATCAGCCAGTACGTACGGGTCGGCGTCGCCGCGCAAGTGCAGCACCGGCACCGCCAGCGGCCGCTTCATCGAACGCATGAACCGCCTGCCCTCGCCGCGCAGCTGGCTGCGCACCGCCCAGCGCTGATACTCCAGCGCCGAGTGCGCCGCCGACGGAATCTGGATGGCCTGTCGCATGTGCCGAATGGTTTCGGAAAAGTCTTCTGAGGCAAGCCATTTACCACTGGCGCGGCTTCGCACCAGCCGCTCCAGCT
>JAVRPX010000301.1:0-12396 GCA_032161985.1 Mycobacterium sp. | reverse complement strand
GTGCCACTCCTTGAAGCTCGAACAGACGTTGGCTTGTTTCCCACTCCGGAAGCAAGGAATCGAATCCGTGGCAGGTGCCTGGGAACACGTGCAGCTCCGTCGCCACGCCTGCCCACATGAGCTGTAGCGCGTAGTCCACCGCTTCGTCGCGAAGCGGATCGAGCTCCGAGGACGTGATCAAAGTGCTTGCCACGCCGGTCAGCTCACCACTGCGGGCGGGCACCGCCTCCGCGGGCACGGGCTCTCCTGCCAGGTAGTGATGCCACATCAGTCCGACGGCGGGTCCGTCGAACCCGGGGGTCGTCGCGAACTCGTCCTTCGACGGCATCGGGCGATCGTCGAGCACCGGCTGGTGCAGCAGCTGAAACACAACTGCCGGGGCCGTCCCTTCGGCGGCACGCTGAGCGAGCAGTGCCGCAAGCGCTGCTCCTGCGCTGTTGCCGGCGACTGCCAGCCGGGCGGTGTCGATGCCCAGTTTCGCCCCGTTGTCGGCTACCCACGCCAGCACGGTCGCCGCATCGTCAAGTCCGGCCGGATAAGGATCTTCCGGGGCCAACCGGTAGTCGACCGAGATCACCGTGCAGCGGCCGCGTCGCGCGAACTCCACGCACTGGCGGTGGTCGGTGTCGAGATTGCCGAGCACGAAGGCCCCTGAGTGGCAATAGATCACCGCCGGTGCGGGCGACGGCCCGCAGCGGTAGACACGCACCGGAATCGACAGCACCTCGCGGTTCTCGATGTCGACGCCGACGGTGTTGACATCGCGGGCCGTTTCAGCGCGGCGTTGGTTCAAAGAATCACGGACGACCCACAACACGCTCGCCGACAAGTCCGTACGGGCCGACGCGAAATCCCGCAATGCCGGGTCCAGCCGATCCATGATCATGAGCTGCTGGCCGCTGAATGTGAACCTACCTCGACGGCGGGGTTCTCGGACGGCGGTTCGAAGGTGTAGTCGGCAGGCCTGAAGCGGCGGGTCATCCCCCAGAACGCCCGCGCACTGCGCGGCCACTGGGTGACCACCCGGCCGTTGGGAGCCCGGAAGTAGTTGCTGCACCGCGTGAGCCACACGGTGCCCTCCATCCATCCGTCGATCTTGGCGATGAAGTCGGCCATGGTCTTGGCGCGCACAGCCACGTACGCCTTGCGTTTGCGCCGCATGTGTTTCAACGCGCGCACGATGTAGCGGGCCTGCGCCTCAAGCATGAAGATGACACTGTTGGAGCCGACGTTGGTGTTCGGGCCGTAGAGCATGAAGAAGTTCGGGAAATCCGGTACGGCCATGCCGAGGTACGCGTACGCGCCATCGCGCCACTTCTCCCTCAGCGATGTGCCGCCCTCGCCGACGACGTTGATCTGCCCCAGGTAGTCAGCCGCCGAATATCCTGTGGCGCACAGCACCACGTCGACGTCGAGTTCGGTGCCGTCCGCGGTGACCAGCGACCGAGACCGAAGCGACCGGGCCGGGCTGGACACCACCTCAACGTGCGGTTGTGTCAGCGTCTGCAGATAGTCGGTGGCGAAGACCAGTCGCTTGCACCCGAACGGGTGATCCGGAGTCAGCCTGCGGCGCAACTCGTCATCGGCCACCATCGACTCGAGCGCTCGCAGAGCGATTCCCTTGAACTCCTGCGTCTTGTCGCTCCCGTCTTCGATCACCGAGATGTTCGACTCGCTGCGCAGCCACAGCCTGGTTCGATAGATCTTCTTGGCGAACGGCACATGGGCGAAGAGCCACTTCTCCCTGCCTGTGTAGGACCGGTCCGGCTTGGGCAGGATCCACGTCGGAGAGCGCTGGACGGAGTAGACCTTCTTGGCCTGCTTCGCGACCGCGGGAATCAGCTGCGACGCAGTCGATCCCGTCCCAAGAACAGCCACCCGCGCATCGCGCAGGTCGACCGAATGATCCCAGCGTGCCGTGTGCATCAGCGTCCCGGTGAACATCTCTTCTTCGGCGAGATCAGGAAGCACCGGCTGGGTGAACAGACCCACCGCCGATACGACGACGTCAAAGGTGTGCACCTCTCCGGTCGCGGTCGTCAGCTGCCATGTCGTAGAGGCGGGATCCCACTGGGCCGAGACGATTTCGGTGTGCAGCTTGAGATTAGGGCCAAGCTCATAACGCTGGGCGCACCGCTCGAAGTACTTCAAGATCTCCTGCTGCCCCGACCAGAGCCGCGACCAGTTCGCGTTGAGATCGAACGAGTAGGAGTACAGGTGCGATTTCACGTCGCACGCAAGGCCGGGGTATGTGTTGATGCGCCAGGTGCCGCCGACGCCGTCCTCGCGGTCGAAGATCGTGAAGTCGCGGAAGCCGGCCTTGCGCAGAAAGATTCCCAGTGCCAGCCCACCTGGGCCTGCACCGATGATTCCCACCGACAAACCGTTGCCGGTCAGCCGATTTGCAGGCATTGTCCTCCATCCACGACGAGCTCTGAGCCGGTGATGAACGACGCGTGCTCGGAGACCAGGAATGCCACCGCGTCGGCGATCTCCATGGGCTTGCCCAACCGGCCAAGGACTGCGCGATCGGCGAGCCGCGTCTGCGTCGTCTCGTCGAGCATCGGCGTCTCGACGGGCCCGGGAAACACGGCGTTCACCCTGATACCGGACGGAGCGAGTTCGGCGGCGGCCACCTGAGTCAGTCCCCGCAGCGCCCACTTGGACGAGCCGTATGCAGCGTGGTTCGGGAAGGCGCGAATCGCTCCCGTGCTGCAGGTGTTGACGATGGCGGTGCCGTCGGCGCTTCGAAGAAGCTCAAGGCAAGCACGAATACCCAGGAACGGACCCAAACAGTTGACGCGCCAGCTGCTTTCGAATCCCTCCGCCGTCTCGTCGGCGAGCGAGGCCCGGTGCAACACCCCGGCGTTGTTGACCAAGGTGGTCAGCGAACCGAATCGGTCGATCACTGCTGCGACTGCTGCCTGCCATTGATCCTCGGACGTCACGTCGAGTGGAATCGCGATCGCCGCGTCGCCATCCACGGACTCGACGGTTGCCGCCGGGTCGTCGGCCAACAGATCGCAGGCGGCGACGCGGAATCCGTCTTTGTGCAGTCGCTTCACTATCGCCGCGCCCTGTCCGCGCGCGGCGCCGGTCACCAACGCAACGCGATCGGTTGACGTCACTGCGCCTCCCTAAGGTGCTCGTTAGCGCCGCGCCGCAGTGCCTGGGATTCCGAAGTGAGCGTGATCATCCGAAACCCCATGTCGGCCATGGCCTTTCCGATCTTGCCGGTTCCGGCGTGGATGCCAGTGACCAGACCCGCCGCCGATGCGGTGACCTGAACACGGGTCATCGCGTCGCGGACGGCGGGGTCGGTCCATGCTTCGGCGAGGGTGTATCCCATCGAGATCGCCAGATCCGCAGGCCCGACGTAGACGCCCGTCAGCCCCGGTACCGCGCAGATGTCGTCGAGCGCCAAGAGCCCCTGCGCGGTCTCGACCATCGCGAACACACTGGCCCGTGCTTCCAGCACCGCCGGGTCGTGGCCGAGGCTGGCACGCAGCGGCCCGAAGCTGCGCACTCCTGCCGGGGCATACCTGGTGGCGGCGACCGCTGCGGCCGCTTGTTCGGCCGATTCGGTCATCGCGATGATGACGGCGTCGGCGCCCGCGTCCAGCACCCGGCCGATCGGAGCGGGATCGACCGAGGGCAGCCGCACCGCGGTCGCGATGGGAACGTGCTCGAGTCGGCGCAGCAGCAGAGCGACGTCGGCGTCGTCGAGATAGCCGTGCTGCACGTCGAACCCGACGTAGTCGTAGCCGGCTTGGGCGAACTCTTCCGGACCGATGATGGTCGGGCCAACCACCCATCCGCCCAAGATTCGTTCCTTGGCGGCGAGGGCCTCCTGCAGTCTGCTTGGTGTCGTCATTCGACGATCGCTATCTTGATGCGCTCGGGCGCAGGCCTGCACGCCAACTCAAACGCGGCTTGCACCTCGTCGACGTCGAAGGTGTGGGTGAGGTAGTTGGTGAGCAGCTCGGGATGCGCGCGGGCATACGTGTCGGCGGCATCCAGCACTCGCCGCCGGTCCAGCGTCACACCCGATTTCAGGGTGAGGTTGTTGCGCAGCATCGTGCGCATGCTGATCGGATAGCTGTCGTCGTCGGCGACGCCGAAGTAGAAGACCGTGCCGCCGAGCGCCGCCGCCTCGATTGCGTGGTTCAGCGTGGCTACTTGATGGCCGACGGCCTCAATCACGATGTCCGGCCGGTCATCCGGCTTCAGGTGACTCACCCACCGGTCGCTGGTCGCGCGGACCACGGTGTCGACGCCGAACGCCTTGCCGATCTCGTCGCGGTCGATGGGATCGACGCCGGTGACATGTTCGGCCCCTGCCGCCTTGGCCACATACGAGAACAGCAAGCCGATCGAACCCTGACCGAGGATCGCGACGCGGCGTCCCCGTAGGTCGGGCAACTGCTCGACGGCGTACAGCACGCACGCCAGCGGTTGCAGTCCGACCGCGTGTTGTGGACTGAGTGCCGGGTCGTACGGAGCCAACCCGTTGCCGTCGGTGACCACCCGTTCCATCAGCCCGTCGAAGCCCGACGCCCAGCCGACGACGTGGTCGCCGTCTCGATGGGCCGGATGGCGGCTTGCCAGGACTTCGCCGACCACCTCATGGATGGGAAAGCCGTGCATCTCTGCGGCGCAAATACCGGTGTCGCCGGGCAGCCGACCCTTGGCACCGCGGAAGCCGGGAAGGTCGCTTCCACAGATGCCCGCCGCGAGAAATCGGAGCAGAACCTGGCCGTCGACGAGCGAGTCCGGCGATGGCTCAGGCAATTCCGTTCGCTCGAACGTGTACGGCGCAACGAGCCGATACGACCACATCGTCAGACCTCCACCGGGATGTTGTTCCAGCCCCACTGGAAGCTGGACGGGGGGCGTGATGCGGCCTCGCTGACAATCCGCCAGTCGGGCACCCGTTTGAGCCACTCCGTCACCATGATGGCGATCTCGAGACGGGCGAGGTGCACGCCAAGGCAGAAGTGTTGTCCCCTGCCGAATGCCAGCAGCCGCTCGATGGGCCGGTTCCAGATGAATTCGTCTGGGTCGGTGTACTCGCGCTCGTCGCGGTTGGCCGACCCGAGCAGCGTGATGATCCGCTGCCCCGGCTTCATCGTCGTGCCGCCAATGGTGAAGGACTTGCGCACGGTGCGGGCGAACCACTGGGCGGGCGCGCAGTAGCGGATCATCTCCTCGCGCGCCGCAGGCACATTGGCGTCGAGATCCGCACGCACCGCGGCCGTCTGGTCGCGCCGCCGACCCAACTCCCACAGCCCGTGCGCCACGATCTTCGGGACGGTCTCCGTTCCGCCGATGAAAACGCCGAGCATCTGGACGGCGGCTTCCATATCGGTGAAGGCGGAACCGTCCGGCAGGCGGTATCCGAGCAAGCCGTCGACGATCGGCAGCTCACGATCGGAGGCCCCGGCGCGCCTGCGTTCCACGATCGGGGTCAGGTACTCCAGATATCCAGGCCGCGCGTTGGCCACTTCAACGCCGCTGCCCGGCTGCGCAAGGCTTCCGGCGTTGACGGTGGCCAGCACCTCCGGCGCCGAATCGACGGGCAGGCCGACGAGTTCGCACACCACCGAGGCGGCCACGATGCCGCCGTACTCCTGGGTCAGGTCGAAGGTGCCACATGGCAACAGCTCGTCGAGCCGCTCGTTCGCAAGCGTGCGGATTCGATCGGCGAGCCGCGAGACCGACTTCGGCCGGAACTGGCTCGACGTGCAGCGACGGACGTTGTCGTAGATCGGGGCGTCGAAGTTCGCGTGAAAGGGCATCGGATGCAGCGGCGGATCAGGCACCGCCCCGTCGTTGTGCGCCGCCAGAACCGTTGCGGCGGGCAGGGTTCCCTCCGATGCGACGAACGTCCCGTCGTTGATCTCCAGCACAGCCCAGATATCGGAGAAGCGCGACAATGCGTAGGTGTCCCACTTGTCGATGTAGTACACCGGGTGCTCGTCGCGCAGCACCCGGTAGTACGGCAGCGGATCAGCCATCACCGCCGCATCGAACGGATCGTATGAAAAGTCTTGAAGCACTGGCATATTCATTGCAGCGGTGACGGGGGCAGGGCCTGCAGGATCGAGTCCTCCCAGCCGTCGCGCAGCGCTGGGGCGACGCTCATCCAGGTGACGATCTCCGCGGGCGGGCTGTCTTTCCAGGATGGGTAGTGGTTCTCGAAGCAGTCCCAGCCGCCGTCGAGCGCCCAGTAGTGGATGACCTCGTTGAACCGGAAGGTCGTGATGAACGATCCCAGCCACCGCTTGCCCGTGCGTTCCGACCACGGCACGTACAGCCGCTCGAGCTCACGGATGTAGTCGTCCTGGCGTCCCGGCTTCGTCTGCATGATCTCCTGGATGACCAGCCCGGCCGAGAAATTCGACTTCTTGAGCTGCGCGAGGGTCTTGTTGCTCTTGCCGGCGTACATGATCCGGCCCTCACCCTTCGCATGGATCTCGGACAGGTAGGTCGACCATTTCGCGGCGGGCTCCTCGTGGCTGCCGCCGCGCGATTGCGCCTTACCTATGCGGGCGTAGTCGGCGAACGCGTCGATCTCCCAGATGATCGTGACCTGCGGCCAATGCCCGTTGAAGGGCGTGGTTTCCCAGATGGCGAACAGCCGGGCGCCGAGCTCCTCCATCATCGGGTGGTAGATATCGCTGAACGCTGAAGTGAACCGATCGCTCCGGCCAGACCCCAGCTCGATCGTCTCGTGCAGGTAGAGAAGGGTGTGGCCGTGGTAGCGCTTCATGTTCACGACAGGCCGCCGGTAGTTGACAGTGGCACCTAGCGAGCGTGACACTTAGGCCGTGATTTGTAAAGGTGCGACGACGTTGACGCCACTGGCCAATGGTTTCTGCTTCGGCGAGGGGCCCCGGTGGTTCGAGGGGCTGCTGTGGTTCTCGGACATGCTGGGCGAGGCGGTGCACACCGTCAACCTGCAGGGAGCGATGACCACGCTGCCGCTCCCAGGCCACGCCCCTTCGGGCCTCGGCTTCCGCCCCGATGGCTCGCTGTTGATCGCGTCTACCGAGAACCGGCAGGTTCTGCGCTACGACGGCGACACCGTGACCACACTCGTCGACCTGTCCGACATGGCACCAGCGAACCTCGGCGACATGGTGATCGACGAGCTCGGTCGCGCGTATGTCGGATCCCAGGCGCGTGACGGCGGTGTCATCGTGGGGATCGATCCAGATGACACAACGACCGTCGTCGCCGAGGACCTCGACTTCCCAAACGGGATGGTCATCACGCCCGACCGCACCACGTTGATCGTCGCCGAGTCCGTCGGCCGGCGGCTGACCGCGTTCACGATCGGCGCGGACGGATCGCTGTCCGATCGCCGGATCTTCGCCGACGGCCTCGACGGACCGCCCGACGGCATTGCGCTCGACGCCGAAGGCGGAGTTTGGACGTCGATGACGCTGGCGAACCAGTTCCAGCGGATCGTCGAGGGCGGCAGGAAAGGGATAGTCACCGACCGCATCGATATGGGTGACCGGACCGCGATCGCCTGCACGCTTGGCGGACCCGAGCGCCGCACGCTGTTCCTGCTGTCCAGCACTGATGCCTACCCGCAGCGGTTGATCGGAACCAAGCTGTCGAGCCTCGACGCAGTGACCGTCGACGTGCCGGGAGCGGGGCTGCCGTGAGCGACTCCTACTACGAATTGGTCGACAGCACAGACACACTGGGCGAGAAGTTCAGGGCGACGGATTTGGTCCGCAGCACGTGGTCGGCCGCGATACAACACGGAGCACCGGTCTCAGCTCTGCTGGTTCGCGCCCTCGAACGCTGTGAAGCCCGCGACGACACCCGGTTGAGCCGGGTGATGATCGACCTGCTTGGTGCCGTCCCCGCCGAAGGCGACCTGTGGGTGCGTGCTCGGATCGAGCGCTCCGGCAAGCAAATCGAGTTGGTGAGCGCCGAGATGCTGGCGCCAGGACGCGACGGCGACCCTCGACCGGTCGCCCGGGCAAGCGGGTGGCGACTGAAGACCATCGACACCACCGCGGTGGTCCACGCGCCTGCCCCTCCCCTGCGTCCCGTCGCCGAGGCCAAAAGCCGTGACCTGAAGAAGGATTGGGATCGCAACTACGTGCACAGCTTGGACTGGCGGTGGCTGACCATGCCGATGAGCGAGGGACCTGGCGAGTCCTGGATCAGGCCGGAGGTCGACCTAGTCAACGGCGAGACGATGACTGCGCTGGAGCGGTTGTTCGCGGTGGCCGACGACGCCAATGGCATTGGCACGAAGCTGGATATCAGGAAATGGACGTTCATGAACACCGACCTGGTCGTGCACGTGCACCGCATTCCGGACGGCGAGTGGATCGGTATTCGCGCGGAGACGAACTAAGGGCCCGACGGCATCGGCACGACGATCGGCACGCTCTTTGACGAAAGCGGAGCCGTCGGGGCGATCCAGCAATCGGTCTTGGTCCGTCCGATGCCTCAGGCGCTGAACGTCAGGTGACGCAGGCGCCGGTGGCGACAGGCTGCGAATCGGCGTCGACACTGAGCATCTGCGCGTAGACCTGCTTGGCCGTGAGCACGAACCCGGTGTCGGGGTCATCGACTGCTGCCCCGAAAGAAATGCCGAGCACCTGACTGTTCAGGTCGATGAGCGGTCCGCCGGAATCGCCGTGCCCAACTTTGCCACTGATCACATACACCTCGCGCTTCACGGTGGTGGTGCGATAGATGTCTGGGCCGCTGAGCTCGATGACCTCGCGGATCCGCGCCGGATTCGCGACGAATTGTCCACCGCCCGGGTATCCCAGCACCACGGCGTCGGTACCAGTCGGTGCCGCGTGCGGGGCGAACGCCAATGGCGGCGCCTGCAGTTCGGGCACATTCAGGATCGCGATGTCCGTGTTGGGGTCGTAGGACACCACTGTGGCGTCGTGTTCCTGGTCGCCGACCGAGACGGTGAAGCTGTCCGCACCCGCGACCGCGTGGGCGGCCGACATCACGCGATTCGGTCCAATGACGACACCGCTGCCTTCGAGGATCTTCTGGCAACCGTGCGCCACGCTGCGGACCTTTACGACGCTGCGCGCGGCGTCGGCCACCACCGCGTCGCTCGCATGCGAGGCATCGGGCGGGTCGACCGTGACGATCGGAGCGGGACCTGACGGTTGGGTGACCTCGGTAATACGCGAGAGCGATTCGGCGACCTTGCCGCAGCCGGTCGCCACGCCGATAGACAGGGCGATGGCAGCGATCAGCGAAGCTGTGGATCGCATACGCCTCATCGCAGAGACGATAGAGCCTTCTTTCGTCGCGTTATCAGTCGGTCAGGCGTAAAGCCGCGGCAGGACACTGTGTCACGGCCTGCTGCATCCGACCACGGTCGCTTTCCGGCCGCTCGTTGTCGTGGATCTGCACGATGCCGTCGTCCTGCACCTCGAACACATCCTCGGCGATCGATTCGCAGATGCCGTGTCCTGTGCACTTATCGAGGTCGACTTCGACCCGCATGATGCCTCCTATTGAACAAAGGCCGGAAGACGCTTGACTGTGGTGAACTGGCTACAGTCACCGAATCAGCGTGACACTTCGGAGAAAATTTGTAAAGCTATGGGGATGGGGGACGACACCGACAACTCGAGCAGGCAGCGGATCCTTGCCGCCACCGCCGAGGTACTCGGCCGCAATGGCATGACCAAGCTGAGCCTGTCCGAGGTCGCACTGCAGGCCGGAGTGTCGCGACCGACGCTGTACCGGTACTTCGCCGACAAGAGGGAACTGCTCGACGCGTTCGTTGTGTGGGAGCGGCAGTATTACGAACGGGCGGTGACCGACGCGACCGCCGACCTGCCGCCGTGCGAGAGGCTTGATGCGGCGTTGCGGGTCATCGTCGAGTACCAGCAGTCCTATCCCGGGTTACGCATGATCGACATCGAGCCGGCCCAGGTCATCAGGAGACTGTCTCGGGTCATTCCACTGATGCGCGCCAGGCTCGAGCGACTCGCGGCAGGGCCCGATCCCGCCCTTGCGGTGTCGACCGCGGTCCGCGTGGCGATTTCGCATTACCTGGTGCACAGCGACGATGACGACGACTTCCTTAACCAACTACGGCACGCCGCGCGCGTCAAGCATTTCGCGCCTTGAGTTCGGCGAGGATCTCCTCAGTGTGCTCGCCAAGCTTCGGCGCGAGCGAGCGAGGCTCCCACGGCGTGCCATGAAAATCGGCAGGCGTCGCCACCATCGGCGCAGCCGCGTCGCCGTCCGGCACGTAGACGATGCCGCCCGCGGCGTGGAATTGATCGTCGGCGACGACGTCCTCGATCGAATTGATCGGCGACCAGAAGAAATCCGGTTCGCCCGCAAAGACTTTCGCCCAATCATCGAGCGGCTTGGCAGCGAAGATCTCGTCGAGCTCACCGATGAGCTCGACGGCGTTCGCGGCGCGTGAGCGGCCGGTGGCGAATCGCGGATCGGTGAGCCATTCGGGCCGCCCGACCGCGCGGCACAGCGCGGGCCAATGACGATCGCCCTGCAGGCCGACGATCCAGAACCGCCGCCCGTCGCCGGCCACATAGTTGTTCATGCACGGGTTGCCCATCGTCTCGCGCTCGCCGATCGCGATGGAATGCCCGGTCATCAGGAAGGTGTTGAGGTCGAAGCTGACGGTGTAGGCGCCCTGCCGGTAGAGCGACGTGCTGACCAACTGTCCCTTGCCGGTCCGCGTCCGCGCGACCAGCGCCGCGCAGACCGCCGCTGCGAGCGTCATACCCGCCGTGTGGTCGCCCATTCCGCCGCGCTGAAACGGAGGCGTCTCACCGGGACGGGTCAGCAAGTGCGCCAGGCCCGCCCGCGCCCAGAACGCCGCGACGTCGTAGGCCGCGCGGTCGGCGTCGGGCCCCCTTTCGCCGTACCCGGTGATCAGGCCATACACCAAGCGGGGATTGCGCGCGGCCACCGTCTCGAAGTCCAAACCCGTGCGCCGCAACGCGGCAGGCCGGACGTTGGTGAGGAAAACGTCTGCGCCGCTGAGTAATTCGAATGCGGACGCCCGTCCGTCGTCGGTCGTCAGGTCGAGCACGACGCTGCGCTTGCCGCGGTTGTCCATCTCGAACGGAGGGCTCATCCCGTCTTCGATGCCGAGCATCCGGCCGAACATCCGCGCCGGATCACCCGTCGGCGGCTCGATCTTGATGACATCAGCACCCCAGTCGGCGAGTATCCCGCCTGCCGCCGGGCCCGCGACCCACACGCCGAGTTCGACGACCTTGACGCCCTCCATCGGTCCGGCCATTGACATCCTTTCCGAAGAGCTTTACAAATTGCGGTTAATTTGTAAACTGACGAGGTGAATCGGGTTGCGCCAGTCATCGGCCTCGCATCGCATCTGGGGCGCGGTGTACAATGTATCGCCACTGACGCGGTCGTCGGCCGCGTTCGATCGCTGCCCCGCACCGTCGCGGATCTCGACGCAAAGTCGCTCTCGCAGATCATGGGATGCACCGTCACGTCGGTGGCGGTCATCGGAGGCGACGCGGGCACGACATCGCGAGCCCGGCTGGCACTGACCGGAGGCGATGTTCCGGCGACGGTGTTCGTCAAGATGCCCGGCGAAACGCTGGCCACCCGTCTGATGGGCGAAATGGGCAGACTCGCCGAAACCGAAACCCGTTTCTACAGCCAGCTGGCGCCGGAACTGGCCGGCGTCCCTAAGTCGTACGGATCGGCGTTCGACACGCTGACCGGCCGCTTCGTGCTGGTGCTCGAGGACCTCGCGGTCCACGCGTGCGAGTTCCCCGACACACTGCACCCGCTGGACAAGGACCAGGCACGCCTGATCGTTGAATTGCTCGCGCGAGTGCATGCGACGTTCTGGGGCCGCGTACCCAGCTGGGTGTACACGGCGTCCGGCGACAGCGCCGCGCTGCCGACCGGGCCGCTGCTGAAGACATCCGCGCGCCGGATTGCCGACAAGACCGACATCCCCGTCGAGAAGGGTCGATTCATCGACGACAACTACCGCGCGGTCGCGCGGCTCATTGACACGCCCCCGCACACGGTCATGCACGGCGACGCGCACCCCGGAAACGTCTACTTCCGCAACGGCGCGGCGGGTCTGCTGGACTGGCAGGCCGTTCGGCGCGGCCACCCGAGCCGCGAACTGGCTTACACCCTGGTCACGAGCATGACCACCGTCGATCGCCAGGCCAGTGAACGCGAACTACTCGACGACTACCGTCGGGCGCTGGCCAGCGCTGGCGGTCCCGACCTCGACGGCGACGAGCTGTGGGACCGCTACCGGCAGGGCGCCCTGTACGCCTACGTCGCGGCGCTGATCACCGCAGGGATGGGCGGCATGCAGGCCGAGAACATCGCTATGGAAGGGCTGAGGCGAAGTGTCGC
>JAVRPX010000300.1:0-6354 GCA_032161985.1 Mycobacterium sp. | reverse complement strand
TACAGCGATGTCCGCGGCTACACGTCGCAGGGCCCGAGCCGGCTCGAGGTGCTCGCTTCAGAGAGCGACCCTGCGGTGTCGGAGGCGTTCAGCTCCGACGACTACACCCGCACGCTGGAGGTGCTGGAGCGGTTCTACAGCCTGGTGCTCACCGACTGCGGAACCGGCATGTTGCACTCGGCGATGTCGGCGGTGCTCGACAAGGCCGACGTCCTGATCGTGATCAGTTCCGGATCGGTCGACGGCGCCCGCAGCGCCTCGGCCACCCTGGACTGGCTGGACGCGCACGGTCACCAGGAGATGGTGCGGAACTCGATCGCCGTCATCAACGCGGTGCGGCCGCGGTCGGGCAAGGTCGACCTGAAGAAGGTGGTCGACCACTTCTCCCGGCGGTGCCGCGCCGTCAAGAAGGTGCCGTTCGACCCGCATCTGGAGGAGGGCGCCGAGATCAGCCTCGAACGGCTGAAACCCGAGACGCGCGAGGCCCTGATCGAATTGGCGGCCGTGGTCGCCGAGGATTTTTCGGGCGCGAAGCGGCCCGACGCCCAGTCTGGCTAGGTCGTCGCGCCGCTACTGCCGGAGATCGTTGTCCGGGCCGAGGCGCCGAAGGAAATCCGGATCGTCGTCCGGGCCGATCACGCGCGTCCTCGGGCGAGCAGCGGTCAGCCGCGTCAGCCGCCAGCCGGCGTAAATCAAGCCGGCCAAGACGAGAATCAGGAGCAGATAAGCCACAAAAACCTCCTTTATCTGAATATACGCGCCGTCGGTAGGCTCGGGCCGTGTCTGACAGACGGCCCCGCTCCAGCCTCGTGGTGGACGTGGTGGCCTACGCCCTGGCCCGCCTGCTGCTCGTCGTCGTTCTGACGGCCGTGATCTTCGGTGCCGGACACTTGCTCGGTGTGCGCGATTTCCCCCTTGTCGTGGCCCTCTTGTTCGCGTTGGTCATCGCACTGCCGCTGGGCATCTGGATCTTCGCCCCGCTGCGGCGTCGCGCCACCGCGAGCATCGCCGTTGTCGACGAACGCCGACGCAAGGACCGAGAGCAGCTGCAGGCCAGGCTGCGGGGCGAAGAGACCTCCAGCGGTGAAAAGCCGCCCGAAGGATGACGGCCGTGCGGGCGCGCGAGGCATTCGGGGCCGAATTCGTCGGCGCCGACGGATTTCTCAATTCGCCCACCTATGGGCTGCCACCCCAGTTCGTGGTTGAGGCCCTGCAGAACTGCATCGTCCGCTGGCAGACCGGGACCATGGAGGTGCCGTTGTTCGACGACGACGTGCGTGTCGGGCGGGCCGGCTATGCCGCGCTGACCGGCGTGCCTGTCAGGTCGGTGGCGATGGGCGGCACCGTCTCCGCCCTGCTTGGATTGGTCGCCGCCGCGGTTCCCGACGGAAGCCGAGTGGCCACGCTGGCGGGTGAGTTCACCAGCACCACCTTCCCGTTCGCCGCGCAGGCAGACAGAGGTGTGACCATCACCGAGTTGGCGCCTGGCGAGTTGGTGTCGGCCGCGGCCGAGTTCGATGTCGTGACGGCCAGCCTGGTGCAGTCTGCCAACGGCGCCGTGCTCGACGTCGACGCCCTGCGGCGCACCGTTGCGGGCACCGACACGTTGACCGTGATCGACATCACACAGGCGCTGGGCTGGAAACTCCTCGATGTGGGTTGGGCCGACGTCACGGTGGCCGCGGTCTACAAGTGGCTGCTGGCGCCGCGAGGCACGGCGTGGATGTCCTTGAGCGACAGGGTCAGTCGGATCATGACGCCCCATGCCGCAAACTGGTATGCGGGTGAGGATCCGTGGCAGACGATCTACGGGCTGCCGCTGCGGCTGGCCGACAGCGCGCGACGCTTCGACGCGTCACCCGCCTGGTTCAGCGCACTCGGCGCCGGGCTGACGCTGCCGTGGCTGGCGTCGCTGGACGGCGCCGCAGTCGAGACGCACACCGTCGGGCTGGCAAATCGGGCGCGTGCAGAACTCGGTCTGCCCCAGCAGAATTCGGCCATCGTGTCGATACCGATCGCGGACGCGGCCGACAAGCTGAGGGCCGCAGGTATCCGCGCCTCGACGCGCGCAGGAGCGGTGCGCGTCGGATTCCATCTGTACAACACTGAGAACGATCTGGACCGGCTGCTCGGCGCTCTGGGGGATAACGGGTAGCCGGCGCTGCACGCTAGGACAGCCCGGCACGGATCGCGACGACGTCGACCACCAACGCCGTCGCGTCGTCGCGGGCGCCCGCCGATATTGCGGCGTTGAGCAATTCGTCGGCGGCCGACTCTGGATCGGATACCGCCCGCAACACCGCGGCGATGGACCTGTCATCGACTTCCTTCGTCAGGCCGTCCGAGCACACCAGCACCCGGTCGCCAACCCGCATGGGCAGCAGCCAGAGATCGGCCGGATACTCCTTTCCCGCCAGCAGCGCGCGGGTCAACAGGTTGCGAGCGGGATGCGATGACGCAGCCGACGCGGGCATGGCCCCAGCGTCGATCAGTTCTTGCATGACAGTGTGGTCGACAGTGAGCTGCCGGAACCCGTCGGAATTGAGCAGATAGGTGCGTGAATCTCCGATGTTGACGATCAACCATGACGGCACTTCGTCCGCTTCGGTGACGACCACGCCACTGAGTGTGGTTCCCGGCGGTCGCCTGTTGTCGGCAGCGATCCGATCTATCAGCACCCGCGCGTCCGACAGGCGTGCCGAGAGCATCTCAGCGGTCACCCGTGTGTCGCCGGAGAGTGGCAACAGCGCCTCGACCGCAGCACGACTGGCGAAGTCGCCGGCACCGTGACCACCGATCCCATCTGCCACCACGAAAGCCGGTGGGCATGTACCGCACGCGTCCTCATTGTGGTCGTGTCGGGCACCCGTCCGCGTAGCGCTACCCCAGTTGATGGTGGCCGAACCGATAGCCGCGCGTTCCGGTCTCATCTGCACCGTCACTCGACTCGTGCTGCCCAGGTGGATCGTGCAACCAACAGGAGCCGGCACGCGCCGCCCCGGCTCCATGCGGCTGCGACGGCCGTACATCTCCATGTCAGAACCATTGGTGGAGAAGCAGTCTCAGATCCATAGCCCCGCTTCGCCGATACCGAACTCGAGATGCGTCCTCGATACGGACAGGCGGTCATTTGCCAACGTGATCAGATGCTTGATGTTCTCGCCGCCGGCCGGGACGGGGTGGCGTCCGATCAAGCCCATACCTCGAACGGCAATTGCCGAGCCGTCATCGAACTCCAGCCGAAACTTCGACAGCCAGGATTTCGTCGGCCGGGCGCCAGCCGTCGTCGGCAGCCTGCTCGGGCACCACTGCGGCGCCAAGCAACCCCGTGACCCAACTTCGGCCGGGAGCTTGTCATTCCGGTTCAGCACTGTCGGTCCTTTGTCCATCGGCTGCTGTCTGCGGCCTCTGCTTCCACCGTGACCGGTCAGGTTGTGGCGCCGCTGAGCGTGCCTGAGGACGCTCACAGCTGGGCTCAGCAACGCCACAAGATCGGGTGGGCACGTTGGGGACCACACCCAGATCGGCTGGGATGCAGAAAGGATCACAATGTCAAACCGGAAGAACAGGATCGTGGCGGCGCTGACCGCGGCACTGGGGACCGCCGCGATCGGGGGCGGAATCGCCGTTGCCCACGCGGCGCCGACGCCGGCCCCGCCAGCGCCGCCGACTGTGGTGGATACACCGGAACCGGGCGACACCCCGGACGCTAGTGGGGTTGCTGACACGGACAACATTCAAGACGGTGACCAGAACGGTCCGGAGGTGCCGGACACTCCCGTTCCCCCCGCACCGCCGACACGCTGATAGCCAGACCGCCGGACGCCGCGGCGGCGGGCCGAGACAAATGTCGGGTCCGCCGCCGCTCCGACGGGAACGGGCGAGACTGGGGAAAGTACCTCGACGAAAGGCGGGTTGGTTATGCGGGTACTGCTGGTCGAGGATGAGAGCGTGCTGGCCGAGACGCTTGCCGGCGGCCTGCGGGCAGACGGATTTTCCGTCGACATCGCCAGTAGCGGCGTCGACGTGGTGGGTCGAGTACAGGCAATCGCGTACGACGCGATCGTTCTGGACATCATGTTGCCGGGGCCCTCTGGTTATGAAGTGTTGCGCAGACTTCGCAGCGCGGGCGTGTGGATTCCGGTTCTGATGCTCACCGCAAAGGACGGGGAGTACGACGAGGCCGACGCGCTGGACCTCGGTGCCGATGACTATCTGACCAAGCCGTTCTCGTATGTCGTGCTGTTGGCGCACCTGCGCGCGGTGATCCGGCGTGGGGCTCCGGAACGTCCGGCGCCGTTGACGGCGGGAGATCTGGTACTCGACAGCGCTGCCCACACCTGTCGGCGGGCGACGACCGCAATCGAGCTCACGCCTCGGGAATTCGCCGTCCTCGAGTATTTGATGCGGCGCCGCGACCAGGTGGTATCGAAATCCGAAATCATGGCTAACGTCTGGGACACCTTCTACGACGGTGACCCTAACGTCGTAGAGGTCTATGTCGGTTATCTACGCCGGAAGATCGACGCCCCCTTCGGTCGGCGCAGCATCGAGACGGTCCGCGGGGCGGGCTACCGTCTTCGCGACGGCGCCGCCCGGCCCGTCCGCCCATGACAGTCGCGGAGGGCGACTCCCGGCTGGTACTCTCGTGGTGGCGTCGAATCTCGTTGCGCGCCAGGCTGACTGCGGCAGCCACCATCGTCATCGCGCTCGGGATGGCGGGTGCCGCTGCGCTACTTGTATGGCGCCTGCATAGTGTCCTAGCGGCCGACCTCGATGTCGGTCTGACGCGGCAGGTCCGAGTTGTGGCCGCCGACGTGGTCGATGGAGATGTCAGTCCGCGACTGCCGCGCTCGGCAGGAGAGTCGACCGCGCTTCAGGTCGTCGATGCCGCGGGCAATGTAATCAGCAGTTCGGGCGACATCGATGGGGAGCCACGGCTGTTCTTCATGCCGCCCGGTGCCGGCGACCCCACGCTCGGTACCGCGACGACTTCGGCATTGGACGGGCCCTATCGGGTGGCCGCACTGTCGGTGACGTCGCCATCCGGTTCCGTCACAATCTATGTGGGATCTCCGACGGCGCCCGTGGCGAACGGCACCACCGAACTCGGCGCCGCGCTGATCTTCGGGGTGCCCGCAATGGTCGGGTTACTCGCACTGGTCGGCTGGTGGTTGGTGGGCAGGGCGCTCCGACCGGTCGACACGTTGCGGCGCCAGGCCGCCGCGATTCCCGGGACCGACTTGCAGCGGCGCCTCGATGTCCCCATCGCCGACGAGGAGCTGGGACGGCTGGCCCAGACGTTCAACGACCTGCTCGGGAGGATCGCGATGGCCGCGGCTCGGCAACGACGGTTCGTCGCTGATGCCGCCCACGAACTGCGCACTCCGCTCGCCGCGTTGCGCGCGCGTCTGGACATCGACCTACGTCATGCACCGGCCGACGCAGCCGACGCGGAAGCCGTGAGGACGAGACGAACAGCGCTGCAGCAGGTCACGCGCCTGGCGGACTTGGTCGATGATCTGCTGCAGCTGGCAAGGCTGGACGCGGACCCACAGCCTCACCGCCGGCCGGTCGACCTCGACGACCTGGTTTGGGAGGCCGTAAGCGAGGTCCGCGAAGGGGGCCGCCCAGCGTCGACACCACGGGAATCTCGCCGGTGCGGGTACTGGGCGACCCCGCGGCCTTGCGTCGGGTGGTGCGCAACCTCCTCAGCAACGCGCGCCGACACGCTGACCACAGTGTGACGATTCGACTGAGCATCGACAATCCCGTCTCGGACACGGGCCACGACGCTCCTACGGAACCGACTGCAACGCTGACTATCGCCGACGACGGTCCGGGCATACCCATCGCGGAGAGGGAACGGGTATTCGAGCGGTTCGTCCGCCTCGACGAGGGACGGGCCAGAGACGCCGGCGGCTCGGGGCTGGGCCTGGCTATCGTCGCCGATTTGGTCGCTGCGTACGGTGGCCGGGTATGGATCGACGACAACCATCCGGGCGCCAAGTTTTGTGTGGGACTACCCGTGTGGCCCACAGTGTGACCTCATTGGCCGTGGGTCGATCGGGACGAAAAGTATTGGTGTCGTTGTAATTCCGCTTTCCTACCGCGATTCACCAGCCGCAGCGTGGCAGGGTCGTCGACCAATCCGCTGATCTGGCCAATAGCAGCTAGCAGGTATCTCCGGACTGGTACTGGCAGTAGGGGTAGATAGGCGCCACCGTTGACGACATCGAAGCCCGGGACCACGAGTCTATGAGCCATGGTCACAGCACAAGCACCGTCTCAGGTGCGCAACGACGAAATGGACGTGGTGAGCGGGCCTCGGGCCGGCGTCAAGTATGCGGTCGA
>JAVRPX010000299.1:0-3010 GCA_032161985.1 Mycobacterium sp. | reverse complement strand
ACCTCGGCGCTGGACTCGCTCGCGGCGCTGCTGCCCGACGAGGCAGAGCGGGTGACCGCTGAAGGCACCGAAACGGTCGCGCCGTCCGAGCTGCGGGTCGACGACGTCGTGATCGTGCGGCCCGGCGCCAGCGTGCCTGCGGACGGCGTGATCGTCGACGGTGCCGCCGAGATAGACGAGTCGATGGTGACCGGCGAATCCAGGCCCGTGCGCCGCAGCGTGGGGGACGCGGTGGTCGCGGGCACCGTCGCCACCGACTCCGGGTTGCGAGTCAAGGTGACCGCGGTCGGCGACGACACCGCGCTGGCAGGCATCCAGCGGCTGGTGACCGAAGCGCAGAACTCCTCGTCACGGGCGCAGCGGCTCGCCGACAGGGCGGCGGCCTGGCTGTTCTGGTTCGCGCTTGGATCGGCCATCGTGACAGCGGTGGTGTGGGGCATCATCGGGCAGCCCGAAGCCGCCGTAATCCGCACCATCACGGTGCTGGTGATCGCGTGCCCGCACGCCCTCGGCCTGGCGATCCCCCTGGTGGTGTCCATCGCGACCGAGCGGGCCGCCCGCGGCGGGGTGCTGATCAAGGATCGACTGGCACTGGAGAGCATGCGGACTGTCGGCGCGGTGTTGTTCGACAAGACCGGGACGCTGACCAAGGGTGAGCCAACGGTGACGGCCGTGACCGCGGCGGGCGACCGCACCGAGGAAGAGCTGTTGGCGATCGCGGCGGCGGCCGAGGCAGACTCCGAACATCCGCTCGCAAGGGCCATCGTCGAGGCGGCGCGCCGTAGGGGGCTGACGGTGCCCGTGTCGTCGGACTTCACCTCGTCACCTGCCGTTGGCGTGACGGCGCGAGTCGAGGGCAAGACCGTGCGGGTCGGCGGGCCCCGCCTGCTCGAGGAAGCCGGCCACGTCGAGCTGCCCGAGGCGGGAGGTTGGCGCGACGAGGGCGCGATCGTCCTGCACGTTCTGGTCGATGGTGCCGTCGCGGGCGCCCTGGCCCTGGCCGACGAGGTCCGCGAGGAATCCCGACAGGCCGTTGACGCCCTGCGCAAACTCGGCATTCAGGTGGTGATGATCACAGGCGACGCGCAGACGGTGGCGGAGTCGGTCGCCGCCCAGCTGGGCATTGACCGGGTATTCGCCGGGGTGCGGCCCGAGGACAAGGCGGCCAAGGTGGCGTCGCTGCAGGACGAGGGGCTGCGGGTGGCGATGGTCGGGGACGGCGTCAACGACGCCCCCGCGTTGGCCCAGGCCGACGTCGGCATCGCGATCGGTGCGGGCACCGACGTGGCCATCGCCTCGGCGGGCGTGATCCTGGCCAGCTCGGACCCGCGCTCGGTGCTGTCGGTGATCCAGCTGTCGAAGGCGTCGTACCGCAAAATGAAGCAAAACCTTTGGTGGGCAGCCGGATACAACCTGATTTCGGTGCCACTGGCCGCCGGTGTGCTTGCGCCCATCGGGTTTGTGATGCCGATGTCGGTGGGTGCGATCTTGATGTCGATCTCGACCGTGGTGGTGGCGCTGAATGCCCAGCTGCTCCGGCGCCTGGATCTGCGGCCCGAGGCCAGCGTGCGGGCCATTCTCTAAGTCCCAGACGGGCGACCCGGTGTTTGTCGCAGACAGCAGTCGGGGCGGAAGGCATGCCTCCCGCCCCGAGTGCGCTGTGCTACTCCGCCGGCTGCGAAGATCCTCCCGCGCCGCTCCGGTGTCGGGATCGGAGGATTCGGCCGTCATCGCCGATAGAAACGCCTCGACGGCGACCGCGTACTTGTTGGGCCACCACTTGTAGATCGTCGCCTCGCTGACTCCGCTTCGGCCGGCGATCTCGTCGGTCGTCATGGCCTGCAGGCCGACCCCGTGCAGCAGTTCGGATGTCGCGCGTAACACCGCCGCGCGGGATTGCTCGCTGCGTGGCCGGCCGGCGCGGACCCGCGCCGGTGCGTCCGGCGAATTACCGAACGTAGGGTTCATCCGTCCTACTATCGCCCAGTTCCCCGGCTTTGCAATCGCGGGCGCCTTGTGCCTACCTGCTAGCGGGCATACGGAAGGTGCAGGTGGCCTGCGCCACAAATGGGTGCCTGTCGTCATGACTCTCACTACCGTGTGCGCGACCCTCAACGGATAGCCGGACAGGAGGCAGGTTGATGGACCCGTCAAACGTGGGCCAGCTGCTGATCAATGAAGGCGTGGATCGAGTCCACAAAGTGGGCAGCGCCGACGGTGGATGGCTGGTCGCCGAGCGCACGTGCTGGTTCGTGGTTTGCGCATTCTGCGGCGAGCACCTATCGGAGTACCTGGGCAGTAAGCAGTTCGCGATCGACGTGGCGCAGTTGGAGATTTCCGACCGGTGCCCTGATTGCGGAGAGCGAATGAGCCCTGTTCGAGGTTCAGACCGCAGCGCCTAGTGCCGGCGATTCCCGTCTGCCCACTGATGTGATGCCGATTGGGACGATTGATAGGCATCGAAATCCTCCTTGGATGATTTGCAATGGGTGCGCTTTCTAAGAATCTGGCTAGGCTTTGTGCAAACTCATGTATCTCAGTCGCATCAGCTCAATAGCCTGTTAGGTCCATCACAGCAAACAATATGGGGGGGCTGGACCAGGATTGCGATCTACCCGACGTCCAGCCGGGTGCCCCGGTAGCCCGGCGAAATGCAAACAGCGGCAACGGCATTCGTGGCATTTCGCCCCCACGATCGAAGGGGGCGCACAGTGGCTCGCCGAGTAAAGTTAGGTAGGACTAAGTTGGCATGTCAGGCACTGTTTGTCATATCGTTTTCTCCACTTGTGGCGAGTGGGATAGGGCCGTCGTTCAGTGCTGCACGAAGGCACCTCCATCGCCAAGCCCGGCTAATGCCGTCGTCGACGGCTGCCTTGCAGAAGTTTCACGAAGGCGTGCGGAGAAAAGGGTAGGTGGGAATGGCGCCCAGCAGTCAAGGGCTGTACAACCCCGCGTTCGAGCACGACGCGTGCGGTGTGGCGATGGTGGCCGACATGCAAGGTCGCCGCAG
>JAVRPX010000298.1:0-4031 GCA_032161985.1 Mycobacterium sp. | reverse complement strand
GCCGACTGCGTGGCACTGCTGCGCGAGGCCGCGCTGACCGCGATGCGCCGCTCGATCGACGCGGCCGATGTCACGGCCGCCGACGTCGCCAAGGCCCGCGAAAACGTCCGGCCGTCGCTGGATCCGGTGCAGGTCGAGTCACTGCGGGCATTCTCGGCGGCCCGCTAGATTCGCGGCATGCCACGCTTCGTAGAGTCGGCCGACAGCACGCGCATCGGCTACGAATCCTTTGGCGACGGTTCGCCGATGCTGCTTGTGCACGGCACCTCCGCGACCCAGATCAGGTGGGCGCCCGTGCGCGAAAAGTTGGGCAGCCGCTACACGATGCATGAAATGGACCGGCGAGGCCGCGGACTGAGCACCGCAGAGGCAGGCGGGTACAGCCTGGAACGCGAGGCCGAGGATGTCGCGGCGGTCGCCGAAGCGCTGGGCAACGACGTCTACGTCGTCGCGCATTCGTACGGCGCGCTGTGCACCGTGGAAGCCGCGCTGATCACCAAGGCATTTCGCCGCATCGTGTTGTACGAACCGCCGATGCCGTCGCCAGGCCTCGACGTGGTTACCGCCGAAACACTGGCGCAGCTCAAGGACATCGCCGCACCGGAGAAGATTTTAGAAGCGTTCTACCGTAATGCATTACAGCTTCCCCAGGCGGCCGTGGACGCGATGCGGGGAACTGAGATCTGGAAGGCGCGGTTATCGGCGGCGCACACAATCACGCGTGAACTCGACGAGGCGACCGCCTACAGGGCCGGTGAACGCCTCGGCCAGATCACCGTGCCCGTCCGGATGTTGCTCGGCACTGAGACGACGACCTATCTGCGCGCAGCGACTGCGGCATTCGCCGCTCAGATCCCCGGCGCGGAAGTCGTAGCCTTGCGGGACCAAGCCCATCAAGCGATCGACCTCGACCCGGATCAATTCGTGCGAGCCGTGGTCGACTTCGACCACGGCAGCTGATCAGCCGCGCTCGGCGCGCTCGGCGAGCCTGTCGATGGACGCCTGCAGTTTGTCCGCAGTGGTGGCACGCGCGCGTGGCAATCGCTTCTCGTCAGTCAGCTGGGACCAGTCGTAGGTGTGGGAGACCAGCGTGCGTGATTCGTCGAGGGGTTCGAGCTGCCATCTCCATAAGTGACCAGGCGGTTCCTTGCCTGGTTCCGACGGCCGCCACGCGATGAGCCTGCCCTCGTCGAACTCGACAACGTGGTTCTCCCTGACGCTGCCGATGGTGAGCGTCATCGTGAACACATCACCCACCGCCCGCACACGTTGGTCGGTGTGCGCCTCGGCCAGGTTGTCGTTGCCATCCCATCGTGGCTGTAGCGATGGATCAGCGATGAGTTCGAAGATCTTGTCCGCAGGCGCCGCGATCTCGCGGCTCGCGCTGACGACATTGGCAGCCTCGGTGTTATCGCCCACGATCCGATTCAACAGCATCTTGACACTGACAAGTTAGAGGTGCATAGTCGAACCTAGAACTTGCCACTGTCAAGATCGAGGAGGCGCTGACCATGTCGACAACGACCGCACCAACCGCCACGTCTGTTCGGGCAGGAGATCGCGATCGGGAGAGGACCGCCAACCAGCTGGGCCAGGCGCTGTCGCAGGGCTACCTCGCGATGGACGAGTACGAGACCCGGCTGCAGGCCACATTCGCGGCGCACACCAACGCCGATCTACGCCAACTCGTCACCGACCTGCCGCTCACGCACCTCCGCCGCAGCGATCCGCAGCGCCACGCCGCGCGACGGCGCGCCGCCCAGCTGGGCGTGCGGATTCATCTCGGCGCGTACCTCGCGATGGTCGTCATCGTGCTCACGGTGTGGCTGGCGGTCGGCCTCACGGCAGGCGCCTGGTACTTCTGGCCGATCTGGCCGATCCTCGGCGCGGGCATCGGCCTGGCCTCCCACGCAATCCCCGTTCGCATCGCGGTTCCTGGGCTATGTCACGCGCGTCCAGCGATCGACGGCGGCAGCCACTTCGGCGGGGTCAAGTAGCTGTCGGGACGGATGAGGACGGCGTCGGGCAGTTCCGGATGAGCATCGGCGCACTCGGGTCGCGGCCCTGGTGATGTTGGGCATGTCGGTGCGCTCGTCGAGCAATTTGACTCCTGCGCCTGCCAGTGCGAGTTCACGCGCCAGCATCAAACCGGTCGGCCCTGCGCCCACCACCACAACATCGGGAGTCTCCACTAGGCCGGATGTTAGCTGCATCCGCCCACGTAGACTTGCGTAAACCCTTAACCCGGCTGACACCGTTCCTTAGGAGTGATCAGGAGTGAGTCCTGTGCGGCCCGAACGGTGTTGGCCGCGGTGGACAGGTGTTATCCGGCGGACCGGCACACCTCAAGGTGGGTGTGTCGGTGGGCCGGAACCGCTCTGCCTAGCACCGTGGATTCGACGACGTCCAGGCCTGGCCGGTGGAGTGCCCGCAGCGGTCCGCTGTCCGTTCCGGGGTCCTGCCGGCCGACGCCTGATCGCCAGTCCGAGGCCACGTCTACCGATCGCAACCGCCGCGCCGTGATGCCGCGTCACCGAATCGGAAGTCTGCTGCTGCAAAGGTTTGCGCCAGTGCTGGGCGCCCCACCTACTGGTGTAGGCGGCATCGACACCGATCACCGCAATACCGCGACGAGCGGCCATACCGGTCAGCCGATCACGGAACCGGCGCGTCGGGATGTTGGCGATCGTGCGGCGCAACCGCTTTCCGCGTTGTCCGCGGCCCAGGGTCTCGCGGCCCTTGGCGCGGGCATCAGTGAAATCCAGATTCTCCACCACAACCGCGCTACAGCCGCTGTCCTGAGCACGGTCAAGCAGGCAAGTGATCGCCGCACGCACCCGCCCATCGCGCCGCATCGCGGGCAAACCGGCCGTGGACACTTGGATAGTTGTCGGTTCGCCGATCGGATTGCCCGAGGCATCCAGTACGCAGCAGGCCAGATGGTCGGCATTGAGATCAACCCCGAGCACCCGCCCCGCCTGCAACTCGTTCAACCCAGTTGGCGGGTCGGGAACGATCGTCCAGGAGGCGTCCAGAAACCAGCGCTCCCGCTGCGAGTCGTAGCTGAGGTCGTAGCGCACCGCACGGCGCGCCTCCACCCGAGCCGCCCATTCGGCGCCGCGATGGCTAAACCGCACCGGAGCGGCGATCACCACATGGGTGCCGAGCTGTCCAACAAGCGCGGCCGGGGTCTTGATCCGCAGACGGCCTTCGGCGTCGACGCGGACCGTTTCATTGCCACCGGGCTTGCCGGATTCCCCGTCGGCGGTGAAGAACATCCGGGACGTATTCCAGCGCTGGCGCCATTGCTGCTCTGTCATGGAGGCTGCGCCGAGGTTGTTTCTGTTGCGCCACAACCGTTTCCCACCCATCACCATCGAGGGATGCCCCGCCGCCAACGCAGCCTCCACTCTAACCAGCCGCGCGCGCAGTGCGGCCAGCCGGCGCGTCTTGGCGAACCTCTCGGCCTTGCTGCGATACCCCTGCCACCGCCGGCACCGGCGCGGCTTGCTGGCGTCGTCGCGATCCACTGCCATTACTTGGCCTGTGCGCAGCGCGCACCGCTGTTCCAGCACGTCGATCGCCGCACGCAGATTTGCCGCCTGAGAAGCCAGCCCCCGCATCCCCAGCTGATACTGATCCTCCACCGCGCGGGTGATCGCTCCCGCCCACCGCGACGACGACACCGCGGTGATCACTCGCTTACGCTCGCCGCGCCACGCCGCCCGGCCGTCGTGGTCCAGAACGCCGCGATCGATCCGTTCGGCCAACTCTTCGCGATACAGCGACCCCAGAAAGTCACCAATCGTGGTGAGCGCCGCTGCATCAGCCGCGGTGACATGAATCCGGGTGCGCACGCGCGCCCCTGCCGGCGGCGCAGCCACGACCGGATCCGCGATCCGCCGCAACCGCACACCCTCGGCCATGTCCACATCCTGGCAGCCAGCACCGACACCGACACCCAGCCGCAGCGGTCACTTCCGCGCAGTACCACTCGCTTCTGCTCCGCGACCGGCTGACACCCCGACCAA
>JAVRPX010000297.1:0-6064 GCA_032161985.1 Mycobacterium sp. | reverse complement strand
GACGTCGGAACCTCGGACCGACTTGATGAATGCGCTGACGACGTCGTAGTGCTGATCGCCGTCGCGGTCATAGCGCACCGCGGCCTTGTCCAACGACTGCTCGATGGTCGCGACCGTCACCCTCTCGCCCGCCTCGGCGGCCACCTCCAGCGCGGTCAGCGCGCGCCGCGCATCGCCCGCTGAGAGCTGAACCAACAGGTCGACGGCGTCGCCGGTCACCTCGACCTGGCCGCCAAGGCCTCGCGGATCGTCGATGGCGCGGCGCACCACGCTTTCGACGGCCACGGCGTCGAGCGGCTGCAGTTGCAGGATCAGCGACCGCGACAGCAGCGGCGCGACGACGGAGAACGACGGATTCTCGGTGGTGGCCGCGACCAGCAGCACGATCCTGTTCTCGACGGCAGAGAGCAGCGCGTCCTGCTGGGTCTTCGAGAACCGGTGCACCTCGTCGATGAACAACACGGTCTGCTCACCGTGCGCGGCCGCGCGACGCGCCACGTCGATGACGGCGCGCACCTCCTTGACGCCGGCCGACAGCGCCGACAGCGCCTCGAACCGGCGGCCGGTGGCCTGCGAGATCAGCGACGCCAGCGTGGTCTTGCCTGTGCCAGGCGGCCCGTAGAGGATGACCGACGCCGCGCCCGATCCCTCGACCATCCGACGCAGCGGCGAACCGGGCTGCAACAGGTGGTCCTGGCCGACCACCTCGTCGAGCGTCGCCGGCCGCATCTTCACCGCCAGCGGAGCCGATGCGCCGACGGGTCCGCCCGCGGTCGCGCCCCGTTCGCCGGGGACGTCAAACAGACCGTCGGACACGCCCTCTGCTTACCACGTGGCTACGACGACGGCGCAGTCACGAAGTCGATCAGTTCCTCGACGCGGCCGATGAGCGCTGGCTCGAGATCGTTCCAGTCCCGCACCCGGCCCCGGATCCGCTGCCACGCTCGGGCGATGTCGGCCTGCTGGGTGTGCGGCCAGCCAAGGGCCCGGCACACGCCGTGCTTCCAGTCCACGCCCCGCGGCACCACCGGCCACGACGAGATGCCCAGCCGTCCCGGCTTGACCGCCTGCCAGATATCGATGAATGGATGGCCGACAATCAGTGTGTGCACGCCGCCGGGGCCACGGCGGACGGCTTGTTCGACCTGGCTGGCGATACGCGCCTCCTTCGAGCCTGCCACCAGATGGTCGACGAGGACGCCGAGCCGACGACCCGGGCCGGGCTGGAATTCCTCGACGATGCCGACGAGATCGTCGACGCCGCCGAGGTATTCGACCACCACGCCCTCGACGCGTAGGTCGTCGCCCCACACCTGTCCCACCAGCTCGGCGTCGTGCCGGCCTTCGACGTAGATCCGGCTGGCCAGTGCGACCCTGGCCTTCGCCCCTACTGCCACCGAACCGGATGCGGTCCGCGCCGGCGCCGTCGGCGCTGCGAGACGTGGCGCAGTGAGGATCACGGGCCTGCCGTCGATCAGATAACCGGGTCCGATCGGAAACGGCCTCCTGTGGCCGCGCCGGTCCTCAAGCTCCATCCGGCCGTACTCGATGCGTACCACCGCCCCGACATATCCGGTCTGGGCATCCTCGACGACCAGGCCGAGTTCCACCGGCTGCTCGGTAGAGCGGGGCTTTCCATGCGGGTTGTTGGCGAGAACATCGATGCCATAGCGATCAGCCACTCCGTGATCGTAGGGTCAAAACCGTGCTGCTCAACCGCGACACAGCCGAGGGAATCGCAAACGGAACCATCACACTCGTGTTGCGCCGGTGGGACGCGCCGAGGGCCAAGCCGGGCGGCACCCAGCGCACCGTAGCGGGCACCGTTCGCGTCGACGACGTCACCGAGTACCCGGGCAGCTACTGGGTATCCGCCGCGCAGGCGCGCGCCGCGGGCTACCTGGACGCCAAGACAGCGCAGAAGGAACTCGACCGTCGCCCAGCCAAACACACGTATCTGATCTCGGTGTCATACCTGGCGCCCGACGAACGACCGGAACTGGCCGCCGACGACCGGCTTTCGGATGCCGATGCCGATGCGATCACCGCCCGACTGCACCGCTGGAACGCCGCCGCCGAAACCCCGTGGACGCGTCAGTATCTGGAGATGATCGGCGCCAACGAGGCGGTGCGGGCGCCGGATCTGGCCGCCCGCGTTGGGCTGGACGTGCCGCGGTTCAAGCGCCGGGTGCGCCAGCTCAAAGGACTCGGCCTGACGATCAGCCTCGACGTTGGCTATCGGCTGTCCCCGCGCGGACGCGCGTACCTACGGCTCACTTAGCGCCTCGACGCGGAGTAGCGTCCTGCGACTGTGCAGCTTGCTCTGACTCCCGACGGCCGCTGGGATTTCCCGACGCCCGACCTGATCTCGGCGGCGAGCGCTGCCGGCTTCAACGCGGTCGGGGTCAATGCCGACCGAGTCGATGCCGCCGCCGTCGAGGCCTACGCCGCGACGGGGGTTCGTTGCCATGAGCTGCTCGCCCTTGTGGTCGGCGACGACGAATCAGTCACGATGGCAAGCGCCGAACAACTGGCCGACCACGCGCAGACGGTCGGCGCGGAATGGGTGCTGACGGTCTTCACCGCGAAGGTGCCACCTCAGCGGATTCAGCGCTGCGCCAAGCTGTTTGACGGTGTAGGCGTCGGCATGGCGGTGGAATACACCCCGCTGGGCGCCATCCCGTCGATCAGCGACGGCATGGAGGTCGTGCGAGCCGCGCGACGCGGTGGGCGTGCCGGTCTGATGATCGACTCGTGGCACTTCCACTTCAGTGACAACACATGGGACGACCTGGCGACGGTACCGCTCGAAGACATCGCCTATCTACAGTTCACCGATGCGCTGGAGCCTGAGTATCGAGAGCGCATGATCCGCGAAAGCCTGCACCGTCGCACCCTTCCAGGCGAGGGCATTGTCGAGTTGGACCGGTTCGCCACGACGCTGCTCGAAAAGGGCTACGACGGAACTGTCAGCGTCGAGGTGCTCAGTGCGCAGGTTCGCGAACTGCCTGTCGACGTCCTGGTCGGCCGGCTCTACGCGACGACGGCGCCGTACTGGATAACTTGACTTAAAGCGCTTCAAGTTCGGCAGAGTGGTGCCATGAGCATCAACCTGGCCGAGTCAGACGCCGGCCACTTGACGATTCAGCAGGTGGCCCGCCGAACCGGACTGGCCGAGTCGGCGTTGCGCTATTACGAACGAATCGGGCTGATCGACCCGGTCCCCCGCGACGAATCCAGTCGGCACCGGCGATATCCGCCTCATCTTGTCGCAAACATTGAGAACCTGAGCTGCCTGCGCGGGACCGGTATGTCCGTCCAGGACATGCGTACCTATATCGCAAACATGGATCGCGGACAAGCGGGCGCCCCCGATCAACATCAGCTGTTCGCCCGGCACGCCGAGCGCCTGCGCCGCGAGATCGCCCGGCTGCAATTGCGCGAGCGCTACGTGTCGACCAAGGCCGACCTGTGGGCCGCCAGAGTCTCCGGCGATGCGGCCGCCGAGGAGCGCCTCATTCCAACGGCGATCGAAGTCGGGGCCGAGCTGTTGAAGGAAGAGGTTGAGCTGCATCATGACTGACACCGTGCTCGTGACCGGCGGATCCGGATTCCTCGCCGGACACGTCATCCGCCGGCTGCTCGACCAGGGGTACCGCGTCTGCACGACGCTCCGGTCGCTGGACCGTGAGTCCGAGGTGCGCACGTGGATCGACCCCGATGCACGCGAACTCACCTTTGTGGCAGCCGATCTCACCTCCGACGACGGGTGGGCCTCTGCGGTGGCCGACTGCGCCTACGTGCTGCACGTCGCATCGCCGTTTCCACCGAGACAACCGAAGAACGAGAACGACCTGATCAAACCCGCGCGCGAAGGCACCCTGCGAGTGCTACGCGCGGCGGCAGCCGCCGGGGTGCGACGCGTGGTGGTGACGTCGTCGTTCGCCGCAATCGGCTACAGCCCCAAACCATCCGGGCTGCCTTATGACGAGTCCGACTGGACTGACACGTCTGGCCAGCAGAGTCCGTACGTGAAATCCAAGACGGTCGCGGAGCGGGCCGCATGGGACTTCGCCGCACAACACCCCGACGGACCTGAACTGACAGTAATCAACCCGGTCGGCATCTTCGGGCCGGTGCTCGGAGGGGACTACGCGAGTTCCGTTGGCATCATCCAGATATTGCTGGACGGCAAGCTGCCGCTGGTGCCGAGGAGTTCGTTCGCGATCGTCGACGTACGTGACGTGGCGGACCTACATGTGACATCGATGGTGAGCCCACGAGCGGCGGGCGAGCGTTTCCTGGCCGCGGCCGGCCAGCCGGTGACCCTGCCGGAAGTCGCACGCATCTTGCGATCCCGCCTGGGCGACGGCGCCACCCGAGTGCCGAACCGTGAGGTGCCCGATTGGCTCGTTCGGGCCGCCGCCCGGTTCGTGCCTCCGCTCGAAGGGCTGGCCGCGCTGTTGGGACAGCCGAAACTCATTTCAGCCGCTAAGGCCACCAATGTGCTTGGCTGGCAACCGCGTCCGACCGCCGACACGGTGGCCGACACCGGCGAGAGCCTGCTGGAGTTACGGGCCGTAAGCCGCTAGACAACCCCCGCGAGCGTGCGCATTTGTACGGAAATCATCGGCGTGTCGCGTGCAGACACGCACTCTCGCGGTAGTTAGGCCCCGCCGCTGACCTGGGCGAGTTTGGCTGGGTCCGAGGTGATCTCATCGATCATGACATGGATGAACCGCATCTTCTCGAGCACGGCGGGAGGCAGCACGAACGGGTAGAGGTCCTCCTTGCCCATCGAGCGGTTCACCATGTTCAACGCCCACGCCAGCGGCAGCCACATCTCGATGATGGTGTCGAATCCACTGGGCCCCAACACCCGTCGCTCGAACGTGGCGCCGGACGGCGCGAAGCCGAATGCCGCGGCGGTGTCCAGAGTGTCGCGGATGTGCAAGTAGTGGGCGAACGTTTCGGCCCAGTCTTCCGCGGGATGCATGGTGGCATAGGAGGAGACGTAGCTCTTTTCCCATTCCGGAGGTGGGCCCTGGTTGTAGTGGCGGTCCAGCGCGGCTTGGTAGTCGGCATCGGGGTCGCCGAACAACTCCCGGAACCGCTGCTTGTAGTCCTGCGACTGGTCGACCAGCCGGAAGTAGTAATAGTGGCCGATCTCGTGGCGGAAATGCCCCAGCAGCGTGCGGTAGGGCTCGTCCATCGCAACCCGCAACTGCTCGCGGTGCACGTCGTCGCCCTCGGCGAGGTCCAGGGTGATCACGCCGTTGTGGTGGCCGGTGAGCACCTTCTCGGTCTCGCTGGAGAGCAGGTCGAACGCCAGGCCGTACTGCGGGTCCTCGTCACGGCCCACGATCGGCAACTTCAGCTCGTACAGTTCGACGATCAGCCGGCGCTTGGCCTTCTCGGCGGCCGCGAATGCGGACATCGCCTTGGTGTCGCCGTCGTTGGGGCGGGTCCGGGTCAGCGCGCACGACCTGCACAGCAGTCTGCGGACCGGGCCCTTCTCGACGAGCCAATTGCATTCGGCCAGATGCAGATTCGCGCATAGCTGGTACTCGCTGGAATCGACGGCGCCGCCGTGCTCGCTGTCGGCCCCCGACGCGATAACCAGCAGAGCCATGTCGTCGAGTGAGAAACCCAGGCGGCTTCCGCACGATAGACACAGCGAGTTCTCGAACGCCAGACGCTGTCCACAGTTGGGACAGTGGAAGTCACGCATGCAGGACACCGCCCTCGAACGGTTCCACGTCCACCGCGACCTCGATCACACTCTTCTTCGACTCCGTGTAGATAATGCCGCGCAGGGGAGGCACGTCTGCATAGTCGCGGCCCCAGCCGACAATGATGTAACGCTCGTCGACCATCTTGTCGTTGGTCGGGTCAAACCCCAGCCATTGGTTTTGCGGGGTCCAGACCGCAGGCCAGGCGTGGGTCGCGTCGATGCCGATCATGCGTTCCTTTCCCGGCGGCGGGTCGGTCGCCAGGTATCCCGACACATAACTGGCCGCCAAGCCGTGGGCACGTAGGCACGCGATGGCCAGCCGCGCGAAGT
>JAVRPX010000296.1:0-9852 GCA_032161985.1 Mycobacterium sp. | reverse complement strand
GCGCGCCGAGCTCTGATCCTGTCGATGACATCACGGCGCGTGATGAGGTGCCGTGGCTGGAGCCCCTCCCGGATCAGAACGATGACCCTGCTGATCCCTCGGTGATCGTCGGTTCGCGGGAGTCGGTGCGGCTGGCGTTCGTCGCGGCGCTGCAGCATCTGTCGCCGCGGCAGCGCGCGGTTCTGGTGCTGCGTGAGGTGCTGCAGTGGAAGGCGGCCGAGGTGGCCGACGCGATCGGCTCGTCGACAGCCGCGGTCAACAGCCTGCTGCAGCGTGCACGGGCGCAGCTCGACGCTGTCGGCCCCAGCGAGGACGACCAGATACAGCCGCCGGATTCGCCGGAGGCGCAGGATCTGCTGACGCGTTACATCGCCGCATTCGAGAGTTACGACATCGACAAGCTCGTCGAGTTGTTCACTGCGGACGCCGTCTGGGAAATGCCACCGTTCGACGGCTGGTATCAGGGGCCCGAGAACATCGTGTTGCTCTCCAAGACGCACTGCCCGGCCGAGGCCGCCGGGGATATGCGCTTCATCCGCACCACCGCCAACGGTCAGCCTGCGGCTGCGTTGTACATCATCAATCGGGAAACCGGCGTGCACGAGCCGCTCCAGATGCACGTCATGGCCGTGCGCCCGGATGGCATCTCGCACGTCGTGGCTTTCCACATGTCGTCTTTCGAGAAGTTCGGTCTGCCCGCCACTTTGTGAGCGTCTGTGTGCAGTTTGTTGCGCTGAAGCGCAGCTATCTGCACACAACTCGCTCTGGCACAGTATCAGCGCACGTCAACGGCCTTCTTGACACGTGTTTTGTAACGTGTTCTATGATCGCGAGTCATGAAGACCAAAGGGGCTCTGCTGTGGGAGCTCAACTCACCGTTTCGTGTCGACGAGATCGAGATCGGAGACCCCGTCGACGATGAGGTGCAGATCCGCGTGCATGCCGCAGGCATGTGCCACTCGGACTACCACCTGACCACCGGAGCCACCCCCATCGGCCTGCCCGCACTCGGCGGCCACGAAGGCGCGGGCGTCATCACCAAGCTCGGCCGCAATGTCACCGGTCTGGCCGAGGGCGATCACGTCATCCTCGCCTTCATCCCCGCCTGCGGTGCGTGTCAGCCGTGTCTGAAGGGCTACCGGTCGCTGTGTGATCGCGGCGCGGTGCTCCTCGGCGGCAAGGCGATCGCGGACGGGACCAGCCGGGTGCACGCGGGCACCACCGAGGTGTCGCCGATGAACCTGCTCGGCACGTTCGCCCCGTACATGACCGTGCACAAGGACTCGGTCGTCAAGATCGACAACGACATCCCGTTCGAGACCGCCGCCATCATGGGCTGCGCGGTGCCGACCGGTTACGGATCGGCCACCAACGTCGCACAGGTGCAGCCCGGCGAGACAGTGGTGATCGTCGGCGTCGGCGGTATCGGCATGAGCGCGCTGCAGGGCGCTGTCATCTCGGGCGCGCGCAATGTCATCGCGATCGACCCGAACGAGTGGAAGCGCGACCAGGCCATCAAGTTCGGCGCCACCCACGCCTACCCGTCGATGGCCGAGGCCATTGCACCGATGATCGACGTCACCTATGGCCTGATGGCCGACAAGACGATCATCGCGGTCGGCGACATGAAGGGTGAGTACATCGAAGAGGCGATGATCCTCACCGCCAAGACGGGCACATGCGTGTTGACCGGCATGGGCTCGATGATGGACGTCGACGTCAAGCTCAACCTGTTCCTGTTCACCATGTTGCAGAAGACGTTGAAAGGCAACATCTTCGGCGGCGGCAGCTCACACGTCGAGACACCGAAGCTCGTCGGACTCTACAAGTCCGGACAGCTGAAGATCGACGAGATGGTCACCACCACCTATTCGTTGGAGAACATCAACGACGGATATGCGGATATGCTGGAGGGCAAGAACATCCGCGGCGTCATCAAGTTCACCGAAGCGGACTGGTAAGTCGCTCAAGCACCGACTCCACCACTGAGCCGAACGCTCGCAGCTGCGCGGCGCTCAGTTCGTCAAAGACTACGGAGCGCACCAGTTCGACGTGCCCCGCTGCGGCGGCATCCAGCGCCGCGCGTCCGCTCTCGGTGAGCTCGACCGTCGCGCCGCGGCGGTCGTCGCCGCTGCCGTGGCGTTCCACCAGACCGCGGCCACGCATCCGCCGCAGCTGATGTGACAGCCGGCTCTGCTCCCACGACAGCGCCTCGCCCAGCTCGTTGATCCGCTGCGGTCCCCGTTCCGACAAGGCCACCAGCACGTCGTAGTCCGACAGCGATAGCTCGCAGTCCTGCTGCAGCTGGCGGTGCATCGCGGTCTGCAGCCGGCTCACCATCGTCAGGTATCCCCGCCAGATCTGCTGTTGCTCCTCGGTCAGCCACATGGAATACATGACACATCATATATGTTGTCGGGGTCAACGCCTCCCACCTAGGCTGGCACGTCGAGAGGACGATGACATGACCACACCCGCCGCCGCCGTCGACATCCGGCGTGCCGAAGACCGCGCGAACACGAAGATCTCCTGGCTGGACTCCAAGCACTCGTTCTCGTTCGGCGGCAACTACGACCCCGACAACACCCACCACGGTCTGCTGCTGGTCAACAACGACGACATCGTCAAACCCGGAACGGGCTTTGACACCCATCCCCACCGCGACATGGAGATCGTGACGTGGGTGCTGCGCGGGTCGTTGGTGCACCAGGACTCCACCGGCCACTCCGGCGTGATCTATCCGGGCCTGGCCCAGCGCATGTCGGCAGGCCGAGGAATCATGCACTCGGAAAAGAACGACTCGTGGACGCTGACCGGCGACCAATCCCACAGCGAGCCCGTGCATTTCGTGCAGATGTGGGTGGTTCCCGACGAGTCGGGTATCACACCCGGCTATCAGCAGCTCGAGATCGACGACGAGTTGCTGCGCGGCCGGCTGGTGACGATCGCGTCGGGCATGCCCGAACACAGCGGCGACACCGCCATCACGATCAAGAACCGCTATGCGGCGTTGCACGGCGCGCGCCTGCAGCCTGGCGACAGCGTCGAACTACCGCAGGCTCCCTACCTGCACCTGTTCGTCCCCCGCGGCGAGGTCACGCTCGAGGGCGCCGGGCCGCTTCATGAAGGCGATGCGGTGCGGTTCACCGCATCCGGCGGTCAACGCGTTACCGCCACCGAACCCGCGGAGATTCTTGTCTGGGAGATGCATGCGGGTTTGGCTGCGGCGTAAGCGAATTGGGGCCGCGCTGACCACTGTTGTGCTGGTCTCGGCGTGCTCCACAAACTCGACGCAGTCCCTTGCACCCACCGCCGAGACCCCAGCAGGCCTGGTGCCGGTCACCGTGCAGGTCGAGCCGGATCTGGCGCAGCCTCCGTTCGACGAACCCCGCCAGGCAATGGTGCCTGCGGGCTGGACGCTGTCGGTGTGGGCGCGGGTACCGAAGGCCCGGCTGGCCGCATGGGCCCCGGACGGAAGCCTGCTGGTATCCGTGCCGAGCAGTGGTCAGGTGATCCGCGTCCAGCCGAACGGGGCCGGTGCCCGGATGACGGTGCCGCTCGACGGGTTGGATCAACCGCACGGGCTGGCGTTCTCGGGCAGCACGCTCTACATCGCCGAGGGTGACCAGATCGACGCCTACGACTACGCCGACGGCGCAGCGACCAATCGTCGCACCGTGGCGGCCGGACTGCCGGATGCCAGGAGTCCCGATCTGCACGGCGCGTATTCACACGCGCTGAAAAGCGTTGCCGTAGGCCCGGATGGCGCGTTGTACTTCTCCATCGGATCGACGGGCAACATCACCGCCGACGACCGCACCGCAAACCCGCCGCGCGCCACCATCATGCGGATCCCGCCCGGTGGCGGTCCAGCTGCGCCGTTCGCGACCGGCGTGCGCAACGGCACGGGCCTGGCGATCGGGCCCGACGGTGCGGTGTGGACGGCGGTCAACAATCGCGACAACGTCGCGAACCCGCAGACTCGCGAGGTCACGTCCGACTACGTCAACGACCATCCGCCCGAGGCCCTCGCCCGGCTGACACCCGGGCGCGAATTGGGTTGGCCCTTCTGCAATCCCGATGGCGGTCCTGCGAATTTGCCGTTCATCCGCGACGTGCAGACCAACGCCGACGGCAGCAAGCTCGACTGCGCGAAGCTGCCACCCGTCGAGCAGAGCCTCGGCGCACACGCCGCTCCTCTGGGTCTGAGCTTCACCGAGAACGTGCTGCCCGCCCCTTACTCCGCGGGCGCACTGGTCGGCGTCCACGGGTCGTGGAACCGCCAACCCCCGCGGGCACCCGAGGTTTCGTTCTTTCCTTGGCAGAACGGCCATCTCGGCAACCAGCACACTCTCGTCGGCGGCTTCCAGGCCCAAGACGGCACGCGGTGGGGCCGCCCGGTTGCCGCGGTGACGGGACCCGACGGTGCGGTGTACATCACCGACGACTACTCGGACGCCGTCTACCGGTTGGCGCCGCCAGGCCGCTGACGTCTCTGACGCGTCGTTGCGCTCCGTCAGCTAAGTGTGCGACCCACCCGATGCCCAACCGATGCTCAGCTGTTACCAAAGTTGACTGTGTGTCTTCTGTGATTACTGTTGTCTTGTTCTAGCTATCTCGGCAAAGGGGCGACGTGCCATTTCCACGCGCAAACTTCCGGCAGTTCGTGGCGTGCGCCGCGGCGCTGGTGTGCGTTGCGGTGGCGGCGACGACGGCCGGTGCCCCGACCGCCCGCGCCGCAGACGGCCGCGAACTCCTGGCCGGCGCCATCGCCAACACCCGCGGCTCCTACCTCGTGTACAACTTCGGCGGCGGCGCACCCGCACCAATGCTCAACGCGGGCGGCGGCGCCTACGAGATGACCAACGGCGGCCACTTGATGATCATCAAGTCCGCCTCGCAACGGCTTACGCCGCGACTGCTCGTCGATTCGCACTCCGGCTATCAGGCGCGCTGCGAACGTGATCCGCGGGCGCGCACCGGAGAAGGCCTGTGGCAGGCCTCCGAGACCTACGCCCCGCTCCAGGCATGGCAGGGGCTTGGCCAGCCGACGATCGCGATCAATGCCAACTTCTTCGATGTGCGGGGACAGAAAGGCGGCTCGTGGAAGTCGACGGGGTGCAGTTCACCGCTCGGCGCCTACGTCGACAACACCCGCGGGCAGGGCCGCGCCAACGCAGCGGTGACGGGCACCGTCGCCTATGCCGGTAAGCAGGGCCTCTCCGGCGGAGGCGAAAGCTGGAGCGCGCTGAGCACCATGATCCTTCCAGTCAGCGGCGCACCGTATGTGGTGCCCCCGAAGAACCCGCAGGACTACGACGCAGCGACGCCGGCGATTCAGGGCCTGCTCGACAAGGGCGCTCGGTTCGTCGCGGTGAGCGGCATCGGGCTGCTGGCGCCGGGCGACACCGAGCAGCTCAACGACGGCGGCCCAAGTGCCGCCCGCACTGCGCTCGCCTACTCCAAGGCCAAGGACGAGATGTACGTCTTCCAGGGCGGCAGCTACACACCGGATCAAATCCAGGACCTGTTCCGCGGCCTCGGCAGCGACACCGCGATCCTGCTCGACGGCGGCGGCTCGTCGGCCATCGTGCTGCGGCGCGACACCGGCGGCATGTGGGCTGGCGCGGGCGTACCGGACGGGAACTGTGACACCCGTCAGGTGCTGTGCGACTCCCGCGAACGGGCACTGCCCAGTTGGCTTGCCTTCAACTGAGATCCGACGACAGTGCTGCATTGATCTGGCGCTGCGAGCCGAATGAGCTACGCATGCCGTTGTCTGCCTGCGCGCAATGCGCTCGTTGCGGCGGCTGACGTCTGCCTGGCGTACCCGCCGCCAAAGAGCACCACGTGCGCCAACAGCGGGTAGATCTGGTGCAGTCCCACACGGTCCCGCCAGCCGTCGCGCAGCGGCCGCTGTCTCTCGTAGCCCTCGATCACCGCGTCGAGGTGCGGGCACCCGAACAGCGCCAGCATCGCCAGGTCCGTCTCGCGATGGCCGCCGTGCGCCGCGGGGTCGATCAGCACCACGCCACCGGGCGTCCACATCACGTTGCCGCTCCACAGATCGCCGTGCAACCGGGCGGGCGGATCGTCGTCGTCGAAATCACCTGCGTCACAGCGCGCCATCACGGCGTCGACGGCGTCGCGCACAGGCGCATCCAGGCGCCTCGCAGCGAGGTCGGCCATCGGTGCCAGTCGCTCGTTGGCGTAGAAGCCGCCCCACCGGTGAGCGGCGGAGTACGACATCGGCAGCGGCTGCTGCAGCGGCCCGAAGTAGCCCGGGCCGCCCCAACCGTCGGGCGGTGCACCGAATGCGTCGGCCCCGGCGTCGTGCGTTCGGGCCAGCCGCTGACCGAACTCGTGCGCAGCAGCGCGCGTCGGCACCGCGGTTTCCAACCGTTCCAACGTCAGGCTGGAGTCGTCATGCGCGAGCACTTTCGCGCACGGCACGCCGCCGTCCGCTGTCGAAAGCCATTGCAGCCCAGCGGCTTCGCAGGCGAAGAAGGCTTGGGGTGCCCTGGCGCTGCGCTTGACGAACACTAGGGTTGGCCGGCTACCCGTCGCAGCACCCTGTCACGGGCCCATGCGGGCAGGTTCGTCATCAAGGCCACCTGCAGCTTGGGCCCGGCACCGACGACGTAGCGGGCGCGCGGCCTGCGGGCGGTCAGCGCCTCCTCGACGACGGCCGACACCTTCTCGGTAGACACGGCCATCTTCTGGGACAGAGGGATCATCTTCTTCATGCCCGCGATGTGTTTCGCGTACAGGTCGCGTTGCTCGGGTGTCAGCGAGGCCTCGGTCTGCTCGACCATGTCGTTGGCGGTCCGCCACATGTCGGTGTCGGTCTGTGCGGGCTCCACGATCGCCACACCAATGTGCCACGGCCGCAACTCCATTCGCAGCGCGTCCGCGGCCGCTTCCAGGGCGAACTTGCTGGCGCAGTAGGCACCGATCATCGACATCGCCAGGCGTCCGTTGACGCTGGAGATGAACACCACCCGTCCGCGTGACTTGCGCAGCCGCGGCAGCACCGCCTGGGTGACGGCGAGCTGGCCGATCACGTTGATCTCCAACTGCTCTCGCCAACCCTCGGGGCTGACAGTCTCCATCGGCCCGCTCACCACGACGCCCGCGTTGTTGACGACCGCATCTAGCCGCTCTGGGAGGGATGCGTCCAACCTGGCGATGTGCCGCGCGTCCGCGACGTCGAGGATGACCGAGGAGATGCGCTGCGGATCCAGCGCGTTGACCGCCGCGGCGTCGCGCTCGCTGCGTACCCCGGCGATCACGTCCCAGCCACGGCCGGCCAGGTGCGCGACGATCGACTTGCCGATCCCGCGTCCCGCGCCGGTGACGAGTACTGATGGCATAGGACGAGACTAGTCGGCGGCCGCGTCCTGCCTGTGTGGGCCGAACCGGAAGACTGCGGCGCTGGCGGCGACTACGACAGCGGCGAGCGCTACCACCGGTGCGACGGTGAACCGTGTCATCGTCGCGCCGACCGTCGCACCCGCGCACATCGTCACCACCACGCTGTAGCGCAGCCTTTCGCGGCGCCCGGTGCCGCCTGCCAATCGGCTATCGAAGCCGATGCCCACGATGGTCGTGGTCAGCACGGTGGTGGACAGCTCCTGGATGCCGAACTGCCGCGCGGTGGAGTTCTGGATCCCAAACGTAACGGCCAGGCCCGCGATCAGGAAAAGCTTCGTGTTGTCGTGGTAATCGAGCACGCCGGTGCCCGCCAGAATGGACAGCGTCACGAGCATCACGACCTCCATGGAGAGGGCGATCGTGAGCCAGCGACGAATCTCGCCGTCGAGGTGTCGAGCCAATCGGCCGCCAAGCACCGCGCCCGTCACGAAGCATATGAACGCAACGAGCGCGGCGGTCACGTCGACGACAGTATGCGGGGCGAGCCAGAAGCCCAGGAAGATGATGTTGCCCGTCATGTTCGCGACGAACACATGGCCGAGTTCCAGCACGCTGACCGCGTCGACGAGTCCGGTCGCGAACGTCAGCAGCAGCAGCGCGACAACTGTCAATCGTTGGGAGACCGGGGACACGACGGACATGCCTGGGTCTTGCTTCTACAGCTGCGGGGTCAGATCAAAGGACGTCACCGTCGACATGCGGGTGATCAGCCATTTTGTGTCGCTGCGCTCCATTGTCAAGCGGTAGGACAGGTACCGCAGTGACGGGATGTTCTTCGACCCGGGGCTGGTGGCCACCGAATTGGTGTACACGAGCGCGGTGGCCTCGGTCGGTGTCACGGTTTCCACGGCCGTGCCCATCACCTGGGTGGTATTGGTGACCTGCGCCTGCTTGTTGGGAGCGACGATGGCGTCGATGTACTTTCGGTACTCGTTGGCGAAGTCGCCGCCCAGGTAAGCGGCGGACCGGTCCGGCAACGACGCCATGTTGTCGGGGTTGTAGGTCCACAACGTGGTGATCGCGTTGGCGGCGGTCCTTGCGATGTCCAGCTTTGTGTGCACCAACGCGCGGTCGGCGAGGTACGGCTCCAGCGTCGCACCCGCGAACGCCGCAGCGCCGACGAAGACCACGCCGGCGGCCGCGGCTGCGATCGTCAGCCGCTTGCCTGCGGGCCGGTGCGGAACTAGGACCTGCGGTTCCTGCGCCGCTTCATCGGCTTCCGGGTTCTCCTCGGCCGGCTGCTCATCGGCCTGCGGCTCGTCGGCCGGCTGCTCATCCGCGATCGGCTCGGGCTCGGTCACCGTCTTGGCGGTTCGGGCTGCCTTGCCGACGGGTGTGCGCTGTGCCGGCGTAGCCTCGTCGGGCTCCTGCGGCTCCGCCGGTGCGGAAATAGTTTCGGGTTCAGTGGCTTTCGTGCGCCGACCGAACAACCCCCACCGGCGCCGCGGCGACGCAGGCTCGGCGTCGACCGGTTCGACGGCCTCGGTCGGTTCCGCGTTCGCGGTCTTCTCGTCGGCCGCCGTGTCGACGGCGTCCTCGTGCCCCGCCGCAAGCTCCTTGCGCAGCGGCATCCGATGGCGGCGACGGGCAGCCTTTGCATCGGTCGCTTCGTCGGGCCCGTCGGCGTCCGCCGACTGAGCAGGCAATTCAGCTCCGGTGGTCAGATCACCTGAATCAGGTTGCTGATCTTCCACTGCTGTCCTTCCTTGGTAGCCGTTGCGACCCAACGGCTTCCACTCTCGATCGTGGACTTGCCGTCCGGCGACTTGCTCGAGATCTTTGTCGCGACCAGTACGTCGGCGCTCCCGTTGTCGTTCCACCGCTGCACGCCCGCCTCGAGCACCGTTCCCGTTGTCGGCTCGGCGCGGGCGACTTGTATCAGGATCTCGTTCTGCTTCTCCTTGAACATCTTCGCGAAGTCGCCGGTGCCCTGCGCGAGGATCCGATCGGCGTATTCGTTGGCGTGGAACGGATCCAGCGTCGTGTACGCGGTCATGAACTCCCGCACGTAGCCCAACGCCGCGGCCTCCCTGACCGACACGCGGCGATCCTTCTCATGGTCGGTCAGCATCAGCGAGCTCGCGGTGATCGCCGCGACGATCAACAGCGCCGCCAGCGTGGCGATGATCGGCAGACCCCAACGCCGCGGCGGCTCGGGGGTCACGTCGAAGAAGTCCTGCTCGTCGGACTCGACCTTGCGCCGCGGACTCACTGGCCTGCCTGATTCATCTGCGGCTTCTTCAGCACGATGAGATTCGCGACGCGCCACTTTCCGTCGGCCGACTTGTCGAAGTCCACCCGCACCGTCGCGGTGATGAACTTCAGATCCTTGGCGTCGGCGCCGCGCTGACCCTGCATCGCCATCAACATCGACATGTGGTCGGCGGTCTCCTGTGGCGTCGACAGCACCGCGCTGCT
>JAVRPX010000295.1:0-3674 GCA_032161985.1 Mycobacterium sp. | reverse complement strand
CGGACGCCATCGGGGCGACGTACGACGAAGGGAAGATTCATGAATCGAGTTGTCGTGGGAGTGGTCGGACTGGCCGCCGCCGCAGCTGTGCTGGTGGGTTGTTCTGATAACAAGGGCGGGTCTTCGACGGGCTCGGGTAGCGGCTCGCAGGTGAGCACCGGCGGCTCCACCGAGGTGAAGGTCGACGGCAAGGATCTCTCGGGTCTGGACCTGAAGTCGGTGACCTGCGTCAGACAGGGCGGCAAGATCAACGTCGCCAGCGGCGCGATCAACGGCCAGGCTGGTCTGGCCGTCGTGATGACCGATGCGAGCCCGCCGACCGTCGACTCGCTGGGCATGTCGGTTGACGGCAATGCCCTCGCGGTCACCAACTCCATGGGCGCGAAGGTCGGCTCGGCCGACGTCAAGGTCGACGGCAGCACCTACACCATCACCGGTGAAGCCGCGGGCGCCGACATGAAGAACCCGATGGCAGGGATGATCACCAAGCCGTTCACCGTCAAGGTGACCTGCAGCTGATCGGCCCATCTCGCGAAGCGGCGGGTGTGCCCGGCATGCCCGCCGCTTTCTATGATTTAGCCATGACGATCGTCAGCGACCTCGAGCGCGCTCGTCGGATGATCTTCGCCGCCGACGAAATTGCGGCGAAGGGGTTGCTGCTGTCGCTGGGGGAGCAGATCGAGGAGTTCGATCAGGACGATCTGCTGCTGGAGATATACGCGCAGCTCGGCGAGATCTATCTGGTCCGCACGGCGTACGACGGTGTCGAGGAGTGCCTCCGCCGCATGACCGACTGCCTGGCCATTTACCAGTCGATCCGGGCAGGCACCAATCCCGAAGCGGCCGCACAGGTGACGATGTCCGACGCCGACGTCGACCACATGCTCTGCCGGTACTCGCGCCGGGCGCAGTTCCTCAGGACGGGCCTGGCCGCCGCCGCGCACGGTGACCACGACGCCGCCGAGGCCGGGCTGCTGGTCCTGACCGACGACACCTCGGCCACCGTCCCAGACCTCGTGGCCGAACACCGGTTTCTCGTCACCTACGCGCAGATTCTGTGTGCGACCGCGCTCTGCGACGACGACCTGTACGTGCGGTCGGTCCCGCTGTGGGAGCGGGTGATCGACACGATCGACGGCACGGCCGACGGCAGCGAGTTCGACGACTTCCTGCTCGTCCAAGGCGCCACGGGGTATGGCCGGTACTGCGTCGAGACCGGACGGCTGGCCGAAGCGGAGCCGTGGCTTCAGCGCGGCGGAGCCCGCGCCGAGCGGCGGGGATGGAAATTGGCAACGGCAAGAACGCAATTGGAGCGAGCCACGGCGAGGTGGGCCGTCGGTGACCGCGCCGAGTGCCAGCGCCTCGTCCACGAAGCGTATCCGGCAATAGCCGAGGGCTATCGCGCACATGACGTGTCACGAAGCTGGCTCTACCTCGGCCTCCTCGCCTTGTCGATTGAGAAACTCGACGACGCCGACGAACGTTTCGGGCATGCGGAACGGCATTGGCGCGAGGTCGACAAGCCGCTGCACATCCACCGTATTCTGTTGCAGCGCAGCTGGGTCGACATCTTCCGGGGCGATTTCGATGCCGCACGCGAGCGGGTCAACGAGGCGCGAGACCTGCTCGACGCGTGGCCACGCCATAGCTGGCTGCAATACGCCCGGCTCGACGACCATCTCGGCAGCATCTGGCGCGCGGATGCCTTGGCCGACCCCGCCAACGCGGCGCCCAAGCTGGAGCGGGCGGCCGAGCTCAAGGTCCCTGCGGCCCTTGCCGTCGACTCGGTGCGGCACGCCATGACCGACGCCGACGCGCGCATGCGGTGGGCCACCCACGTGTCCGCCCGAATCCTGGCAGGCGCGTTCGCCGTCGCCTGGGACTGGGGGAACACCGAACTCGTCAGCGAACTGGTCGAATACCACAGTGCACGAGGTAGTTTCAGCACCGAGCCGACGAGCCAGACCTCTGACTGGACCGAGACGGCGACGGCAGCGGTTCCCGTCGACACAGTCGACGAGTTCGCCCTCGTCGCCGCGGGGTCGCCGTCGTCCGGAGGCGGCGCACTGACCAGACTCGGGCCGCTGCCGCCGCTGCAGATGGACCCGACCACGACGCCAATCCTGAGCCGCTATCGCGCATGGGCGTTCGAGCGGTACCGGTGTGACGTCTCCGCCGACGAGGCCGCCTGGTCGACGTGGCCGTAACCCTTGTCCTGCGCTTCGCCGACGTCGGCATCGCCACCTACGCCAGCCTCCGGGTAGTCGGACAGCCCAATAGGACGGTCACCTGGGCGGTACAGGAAGCGGATCTCGTTGCGGCGCTTGACCAACTGGCCGCAGCTCTGCCGGACCCACGCGCATCGGAGACGCGGCGTGATGCCGTCCAGCGCGCCATCGCAACGGGCCCGTTCGCGGCGCCCGCCACCGAACTCGCCATCGCCCGCACCCTGGGGGCGCAACTGCTGGCACCCGCGGCGTGGCAGCTGCTGACGGAGTACGTGGCATCGCCGCGCGCCGTGCTGTTCGTCTCGCCAAGTGCCCGGCTTGCCCGGGTGCCGTGGGGCCTGCTCGCGATGCCCGACGACGACGGCCATCGCCTGATGGAACTCGCGGATGTGCTGATGGCGGCGCCGTCCAACATCGTCCACGCGGCGCGGACGCCCGGGGACTGGGACGATCGCCGCGACGGCCCGCCGCTGCTGATTCTCGATCCGCGAGTGCCGGGCCAGCGCCCCGACTCGGCTCTGGGCTCAGTGCTCGGCAGGCCGGCGGCGGAAACCCCACTGGCGCAGCACTTTACCGAGTTGATAGGACGCCGGGTGGTCCTGCCCGACGCATGCAACGCCGTCGAGCTGTTCCGGCGCACCGACGCCGACCGGCCGTGGCTGGGACGTCAGCTCGACCGGCAGCCGAGCCGGTTACTGTTCGTCGGCCACGCGACAGCAGCAGACGGCGACATCGGTCACGCCGACCGGGCCGCGTTGCATCTCGCCGACCAGCACCCGTTGACTGCCGCGGATCTGATGTCGGCGAAACTGCAGATGCCGCCCCGAATCGCCATGATCGCCTGCGCATCCGGTGGCGACTACCAGTTCGACGAGGCGACCGGTCTGGTTGCCGCGATGATCCTCGGCGGCGCCCAGCTGGTGACCGCGACCCTGTGGTCATTGCCGACCACCGCGGGATATCGGCAGTTCGCGCCGGCCGCCGACGATCACGACCCGATGGCCGAGGCGATCATCGCCGTCGACCGTGCACACGAGGATCCAGAAGCGGGGCGCGCGGTGAACCGCTGGCAGCGCGAGCAGATGCGTCGATGGCGGGACGGCGAAACCGGCGCCAGCCCGCTGTATTGGGCCGCGCTGGCCACCTTCGCCGTCGATGGCGCAAACTGAGCCCTCAGCTGGGCGAGACGCAGACGGCCACCGCCGACTCGTTGCCCGACCGGTAGTACGTGTCGATGATGCTGCCGGGGGAGACCTTCGCCAGCGACGACGCCGGAATCAGCGCCCGCTGATGCGCAGGGAACTGGCCGCCTCCCGGCTTTCTCACGATCACATCGAGTTCGACCTCTCGGTAGTCCTCGCGGGCGGCACCTGTGGTCCGCATGCCGGTGACGACCGCGCGTGACTTGGTGCCGTGCCGGATCAGGTCGAGCTGGCGACCGGTGAC
>JAVRPX010000294.1:0-2571 GCA_032161985.1 Mycobacterium sp. | reverse complement strand
GTCAGCCGCGCGGCGGCCAGCGGGTGCTCGACGACGCGCACATCCATGCGCCGACCTTAGTGGAACCGAACAGTCGCCGCGGCCGTCCTAACCGCACGCTCGCCGCTACCTCAAATGTGTCGGCCTGGCTCGAATTTGCTACCGTCTGAGCCGGTGACCGCCATATGAACCCCACAATCGCCCGGCTGAAGACGGCCGCTAAGTTGCGTTTCCCGCGGCTCTATGAGGCGCTCAAGGCGCAACGACCGGCGACGCGGAAGCGGAAGAAGAGTTTGAACGCGCGAAGCGCAGAGGACATCTTCTCCGAGATCTACGACACCAACGGTTGGCGAAGCCGCGAGTCGAAGTCCGGTGGCGGTTCCACGCTCGCGGCGACCGCCGAACTGCGTGCGGAGTTGCCCCAACTACTCTCAGACCTGGACGTCGGGGTGATCATCGACGCACCGTGCGGCGATTTCAACTGGATGCGACACGTCGACCTCCCCGTGCGGCAGTACATCGGCGGGGAGATCGTGCCCGGCCTGATTGACCGCCTCACGCACGAATACGCAACCGATCATCGGCGATTCATGCTGCTCGATGTGGCCCAAGACCCATTGCCCCCGGCGGACGCGCTTTTCTGCCGGGACCTGTTCCTGCATCTGTCGTTCGCCGATATCGAACGGGTGAGACGCAACTTCATCCGGTCAGACTGCAAATACTTGATCACCTCGACATATCCGAATATCAAGGTGAACTTCGACATCCTCACCGGTGAAGTTCGACCCATGAACCTGTTGCTGCCGCCCTTCAACTGGCCTGAGCCGTTCCGGCTCATCAACGACAACGCCGACGAACTGATGGATCGCCAGATGGGGGTCTGGCGACGCGACCAGTTCTGATCCGATCATCGTGCCGTGAGGCGGCCGGCGATTGGTCGACGACGCGCACATCTATGCGGTGACCTAATGGAACCGGGACCCGTCGCGGCGCGTCCTAACCGCATGTTCGCCGATACCGATGCCATCCGCGCACTCGGCTCCGCCAGCTCGTCGCAGGCCGCCGACCTCACCGCGATCACGACGACCTTGTCGTCGCTGCCCGTCGCGGCGGCCGCTTCGACGCTGGGTCCTGTGGCCGCCCGCTTTCTGTCGGCGCTGGCCGACGCCACCGAAAACGAGTCTCGCGCCGTCGCGGCGTTGGGCGAGCGCGTCGCGGCAGGGGGCATCACCGCGCGGGCCTCGGCAACTGCCTATGACAACGCCGACCACCAGTTCGGCACCGTGATCTCCGAGTTCTAGCGATGCCCAGTGCGCTGGTCGCGGCGCTCGCGGCGCCGATCCGCGAAGTGCAGTCGCTGGTCGGTCCGGGGTGGTCGAGTGATGCGGCCGGCGATCCCGCCACCGCACTAGGCAGGGTGCGGGACACGCTCGCCGACGTCGCCGCGGCCGCCCGCCGAGCCTGGAATCAGGCAGACCAGAGCTGGTTCGGCGCCGGGGCGGATGCCGCTGCCGAGTTCGCGGCGACGACGGTCGCCGCTGCAGAAGCGCTCGCGGTGAGGGTCGACCAGTTGGGCACGGCGGCGCAGACCGCAGGTGCGGCGGTATCGCGGGCCAACGAACGGCTGCGAGCCATCGTCGAACGCTTCGAAGCCCGCGGCGCCGCACTTGAGCCGTACCTGGAATCGCCTGCCGCCGAGAAAGAGCTACTGGCGGAGGCCGAGCGTTCGCTCGCGGAGGCGGTTGCCGTCGTCGAGGAGCTTCGGGCGGAGTTGGACGGTCACGCCGCCGCACTGGGCACTCCGACGCCGCCGGCCTCCCCCGCCGCGACGACGCCGGCCGGCTTGGCGAGTCCCGCCATGCCGTCGATGGGCTCCGGGTTTGGCGGCGGCGCGCCCATGAGCCCGCCGTCCGACGCGGGCACGACGCTGGGGTCCGGGCTTGGCGATCTCGCCCGGTTCGCGCCACCGGAAGCGCCAACACCGGATGCCGCGGCTTTCGGCGACGGCTTCGCCGTCCGGCTACCTGACGGCAGCACTGCGATGGCACCGAACGCCGTTGCCGCCAGCGCTGTTCGCCATGCGCTGACCCAGCTCGGCGTGCCCTACCAGTGGGGCGGCACCACGCCTGGCGTGGGGCTGGATTGCAGCGGCCTGACGCAGTGGGCGTATCACGAAGCGGGACTGAACATTCCGCGGCTGGCGCAGGAGCAGGACGTCGGCGCCACCGTCGATGCCGGTTCGTTGCGGCCTGGCGATCTGGCGGTGTGGGACGGACACGTCGCGATGATCGTCGGAAACGGGACGATGATCGAAGCGGGCGATCCGGTAAGGCTATCTCCGATCCGAACGGACAACGCGGGTCAGGGTTTTCAGGGGTTCTGGCGGCCGACCGCCTGAATGCCGTTAGGGCATCGCCTCTGCCCACGCCATATGCCCCTCGAAGTCCAACTCTGTGGCCATCGCGCGGTAGCGATCCCGATAGTCGCGATAGCTGGTGTCGTCGCCATGGGCGCGGGCCACGCACAGCCATAGACCTTCGGTGTGGGTCGCATGTCTCCTTGAGGTCCTCAACTTCTGGAGCCACGCTTCTT
>JAVRPX010000293.1:0-6940 GCA_032161985.1 Mycobacterium sp. | reverse complement strand
CTCGGCAACCCGGGCAGGATGGTTGACGGCCGGGGGCAGATGCATGATCCCGAATCCGAGCCGAATGTCCTTGGTGCGCTGGCTCGCTGCGGCGAGGAAGATCTCCGGCGCGGTGGAGTGACAGTACTCCTCGAGGAAGTGGTGTTCAGTCAGCCACACGGTCGAGAAGCCCGCCTTGTCCGCCGCTTCCACCTCGTCGAGGCCGTCTTGGAAGAGCTGGTGCTCGTCGTCGTCACTCCACGGCCGTGGCAGCGGGAATTCGTAGAATAGCGAGATCTTCATCTGGTTACCTTCCGAGGTGATTCGGTCGAAGCGGGCAGTTGGTTTGCAATGTGTTTGGCGGCGACATAGCCGAACGTCATGGCAGGCCCGATGGTGGCCCCTGCCCCGGCGTAGCTGCGGCCCATTACGGCCGCCGACGCGTTGCCAACGGCGTAGAGGCTTTTCACGACGCTGTCGTCGTGGCGGAGTACGCGGGCGAATTCGTCGGTGCGCAGGCCCCCCGATGTTCCGAGGTCGCCGAGGATGATCTGGAACGCGTAATACGGCGGCTTGCTCAGCGGATACAGATTGGGGTTCGGCAGGGTCGGGTCGCCGTAATAGTTGTCGTAGGCGCTGTCGCCGCGATTGAAGTCGTCGTCGTGGCCGTTGCGCGCCAGCTCGTTGAAACGCTCGGCGGTCGCACGCAGGTTCTCCGCAGGCACCTCGATCTTCGCCGCGAGCGCCTCAAAGCTGTTGGCTTCTTTGACGACACCGGAATCCAGCCACGCCTTGGGCACTTTCCAGCCGGTGGGTACGGGCGCGAACGGAACCTTCGGTATCGGCAGGTGCCCGCCGACGACATATCGGTGAAACGACCGGATATCGGTGATCAGCCAGCACGGGATGTGTGCGACGCCGGAACGCTGGCCCTCGATCATCGCGTGGGCGAAGTCCATGTAGGGCGCCGCTTCGTTGATGAACCGCTTGCCGTCACCGTTGACGACGAACTGCGACGGCATCATCCGCTCGTTGAGCATGAACTGCAGCCGACCGTCCGGCCAGCAGATCGCCGGGAACCACCATGCCTCGTCGAGCAGGTCGGTGGAACCGCCCGCCTTCTCCCCCGCTCGGATGCCGTCGCCCATCGCAGCGGGATTGCCGAAACTCCAATCCTTCTCAAGCACGGGCAGATGCTGCCGGCGCCAGGCCATGTCGTGGTCGAACCCGCCGCTGGCCAGGATCACGCCGCGTCGCGCATGGATGCGCTGCTGCTCGCCATTCTGCTCGACCACCGCACCCGTCACGGTCCCGTCCACGTCGGTGATGAGGTCCGTCATGGGCGAGTTCAGCCACAGCGGCACGCCCTGCTGCTTGAGTGCCAGCCGCATCCTGGCCGCCAGTGATTGACCGATCGCGGCCATCCGGTCGCCGAGCACCCGCGCGCGAAACATCCGCCAGATCAGCTTCAGTAGGACGGCCTTGCCGCGCCAGTTCTGGCGCACCTGGTAGAACAAGCGAAGATCTTTGGGGGCGAACCAGATTCCCTTGGGCGCCAGCGCCAGAGGATGCAGCAGGTTCTGTTCCTCATCGCCCAGCTTACGCAGGTCGATCGCAGGAACGTTGATGGTGCTACCGAGCTCGGAGCCGCCGGGCAACTCCGGGTAGTAGTCGGCATAGCCCGGCTTCCAGACGAACTCGAACCACGGGCTGAGCTTCTCCAGGAACTCCATCATCTCCGGCGCGGTCTCGACGTACTGCCGCAGTCGCGCGTCGCTGACGAGTCCACCGGTGATCCGCTGCAGGTACTCGAACACGCCGTCGGGGTCGGGAACGTATCCCTCCTTGCGCTGAGACGGAGCCCCTGGCACCCAGATACCACCGCCGGACAGCGCGGTGGAACCGCCGAACTGAGCAGACTTCTCGACGACGAGCGTGTCGAGGCCGTACGCGTCGGCGGCAAGCGCGGCGGTCATGCCGCCACCGCCCGACCCGACCACCAGCACATCGACGGTCTGGTCGAACTCCTTGGTGGTCACGGCGCCAACACCGCCGTTCGGATGGCGAACCCCGCGATCAATTCGGGCGCTGCCCGGTAGAACCGCTGCTTCGTCTCGTAGCGTCCATGGGCGGCGATGGCCGCGAATGCGGCTACCCAGGTTCGGATTTCGTGCGCCGAGTGGCCGGCCTCCTGCTCGATCCAGGTGTTCGACCAGGCATCGACCTCGGGGAGCCGATTCGAATCGAGCAACTCGAGGAAGGCGTTATCCCAGTCGGGATTGAGCGGTTGGAGCGGGCCCTGTCCGGCGGCGAACTCGCGTGCTGCTTCCGTCACGGCTACCTGCCGAGCCTGTCGCTGCTCGGGTGTCATCGGGTTGCCGTGCACGATCCGGCCCAGCGCGGCCGGTGGCGCGGTGGCCAATGTCGGCACCGGCGGATCATGGGACAGCCCACCTGATCCCACGACGAGAACCCGCTGACCCAGCGTCGCGAGATACGTGCCGACCGCCGCACCCAGCGCTCGCAGGCGGCGCAGCGGCCCGAGCGGTGTGGCGACCGAGTTGATGAAGATGGGGATCACTGGCAGCGCCGTCGCGTCGCCGAACAGCTTCTGCAGCGGTTGCACGGTTCCGTGGTCGACGTCCATGCTGGCCGAGATCGCGACATCGACGCCCGATTCGAGAACGGCTCTTGCGCAGTCGGTTGCGATGTCGGTCGGCACGTTCAGCGGCCCCGCGTGAGTGCCGTAGTCGCCGACACCCTGCGCGGCAGTGCCGATGCAGAATGGCGGCATCGTCCTGTAGAAGAACCCGTTGTAATGATCCGGCGAGAAGATGACGACCAGCTCGGGGTCGTACGCGGTGACGAAGTCGCGCGCCGTGGCGAGCGCGGACTCGATGTCGTCAAGGAGATCCTGTGACGGTCCCGGAAGATTCAGTAGCGGGCTGTGCGACATACAGCAGAGGGCGAGTGGCACCATTGCCTCCTCCCTGGGTCAGACAGCGGACTTCGAAGAGTGACGCGGACAGTTCGGGTGCGCGTTGGGCGATGCAGGCCCCGGCGATGCATCGATCGGGGCGCAGGAATAGCACGGAATCGGTATGGGTGTCGAACCACGCCTTCAGCGCGCCGGTGCGATCGCCGACGATGACGACGTCTGGGTCGTCGTGCCCCGTCCAGTGCAGCTGTGTCATGGGCCGTGCAGCAATAAACTTGGTCCCCAACGCTTTCCACCGGTCAAACGCTTCATCGCCGAGGAATGCGCGCGGGTTGTTGCTCCAGCACAGCACGGCAAAGCCGGTGCCCAACACGTCGTCGAGCAGAACGTTCTGTGCCTCGCGCGTGTCGACGCGCGGCTGGATGAACAGCGTGCCGGTCGGCGAGGTGTCGGACGGTGGTTCGGCGTGGAAGACGGCACCCTGCTGATAGCGCGGCATCGGCTTGAACCGCATCTCCAGGATGTAGCGCTTCAGAGACGGCAGGACGGACGCGGCGTGGATGACGCGGTCACGCAGGCTTGCGACCCGCCGATTGGTTGGCGAGATGACCCGCCCGACCATGGTGGACAGGTCGATCATCGCCCTGGCGTGTTTGCGGCGTTCGACGTCGTAAGTGTCGAGCAGCGCATCGGAGGCGTGACCGTTGACCACTGCCGCGAGTTTCCAGCCGAGATTGGCCGCGTCGCGGATGCCGCTGTTGTAGCCCTGCCCCTGCCACACCGGCATCAGATGTGCGGCGTCGCCACCCAACATCAGGCGTCCCTTCCGGAATGCCCCCGCGATGCGCGAGTGGTGGGTGTACACCCGGTGCCGAATGATATCGACGCGTTCCGGATGCGGGACCAGCTGGGCAAGCATGCGCCTGACGAACGCCGGATCCTCGGCTTCTTCGTCGGTCTCGTCACCGTGAATCATGAACTCGAAGCGCCGTATTCCGTGGGCGATGGAGATCGAGACGTATGGTCGCGCGGGATCGGCGCCGACCTCGCTGTTGGGATGACCGAGCGGATCGTTGGCGCAGTCGATGACGAGCCAGCGCGTCGAGGACGTAGTGCCGTCGAACGACACGCCCATCAACCGGCGGGTGGCACTGCGCCCGCCGTCGCAGCCGACCACATAGCGGGTATGCACGGGCGCTTGCCCGTCCGCGAACCCGACGGTCACACCGTCATCGGTTTCCGTGCAACTTTCCATCTGCCGGTTCCACGCCACCTCGACGTGGTCGAGTCGGTTCAGCCCGACCAGCAATTCGGCGTCGACCATCGGCTGAACGAAGCCGTTGCGCTTGGGCCAGCCGAAACGCGCGTCGGGTGGCGCCATTTCGGCGAGTAGCTGGCGCTTGGCGTCGAAGAACCGCAGGATCTGGTTGGGCACGGTGTGCGGCAGGATGCGTTCGACCAGACCGATCGACTGGAAGGTGCGGAGTGCCTCGTCGTCGAGTCCGACGCCGCGCGGATAGTCGATGAGAGAGGATCGCTCATCGACCACCAATGTCTGAACACCCTGCAGGCCAAGGATGTTCGCCAGTGTAAGGCCGACGGGTCCGGCCCCGACGATGACGACGTCCGGCTCGTTGCTCATGGTTACCGACCCAACAAGAAATCGAGGTGCAGGGAGTTGAATGTCTTGAAGTCCTCGTACTGGGGCCAGTGCCCACACCCCGGCATGACCTCGAACCGGGCGCCAGGAATCATCGACGCGATGCGTCGGCCCTCGGCGACGTCGGCGGTCGGGTCGTCACTGGTCCACACCACCAATGTCGGCGCGGTGATCGCCCCGTACTCGGCGGGTCCGAGCAGATTGCGCGCCCGGATCTCCGGATCCTGCAGCGCCATAATGTCTTTCATCGCGCCGACGAAGCCCGGCTGGCGATAGACGCGTTGTCGGCTCGCGACGATGTCGTCGTAGTCCTTGGACTTGTCTGCCATCAACCACTTGATGCGCGCCTGAACGGCTTCCCATGTCGGGTTCTCGGCGGCCGCCATCGACAGCGTGATGATCCGCTTCATCACCTCGGGATCGGCCTGCGATCCGCCCGCGGTGTTGAGCACCAACTTGTCGATCCGGTCGGCGTGGTCGACGGCGGCGCAGGCCGCGACCCAGCCGCCGAGTGACTCGCCGCTGATGTGGGCGCGCTCGGCACCGATGGCGTAGAGAAAGGCCATCAGGTGATCGACGTAGTGCGTCACCTCCAGTGGGTGACCCGGCTTGTCGGTGTATCCGTGGCCGAGCATGTCGATCGACCAGGTGGAGAAGTGCTCGGCGTGGGCTTCCAGGTTGCGCACGTATGCCTCGGCGTGACCGCCGGATCCGTGGAGAAATACCAACGCGGGACTGCCGGGGTCACCGGCGTGCAGGTAGCGGGTGCGCACTCCCCCAGCGTCGAGGTAGCCCTGCGAGAACGGGACGCCCTGAAGATCGCTCCAGACGCTCTCGAACTCCGCCACTCGTCACCTCTCTTGACGACGAGAATCGAATTCTCGTATTTTGTAAGCACTCTGCTCATTTATCGCACATACATGTGCACTATAGTCAGAGCATCACTCTCGCGAGTGCTGGATGTCAAGGGAAGTCCGAGGAAGGTAGCGACATGGCTGCGTCGGTCAGTGAGGCGAGCGGCACCCCCGCGCCGAACGGTGTCCCCGGCTCGCAGACGCTGGCCAGGGGTTTGGCGGCGCTGCAATTGGTCGCCACGTCCCCAGCGGGGCTGACAGTCCAGCAGGTCGCCGACGACATCGGCGTTCACCGGACGATCGCGTACCGACTGCTCAGCACGCTGGCGCAATTCCGAATGGTGGCCAAGGGCGAGGACGGCCGGTACCGGTCCGCGGCCGCACTCGCGGTGTTGGGCGCTTCGTTCGACAACAATGTCCGGCAGTTGAGCGTGCCCACACTGCGCGGACTGGCCGACGAACTCGGCACCACGGTGTCGCTCCTTGTCGCCGAGGGCGATCAGCAGGTGGCGATCGCGGTGATCGTGCCCAGCAATGTCTTCTATCAACTGTCCTTTCACGAGGGCAGCCGATATCCGCTGGAGCGGGGAGCGGCCGGGATCGCGCTGCTCGCCAGCATGCCGCCGCGCCCGGGAGAACGTGACCTCGTTCCGCTAGCGCGACAACAGGGTTGGGTCATTACGCACGGCGAGGTCGAGCCGAACACGTACGGCCTTGCCGTGCCGGTGCTGCGACGACCGCCGTCCCCGCCGACGTGCATCAACCTCATCTCCCACCGGGAGGACGTGGTCATGGGCGGCAGGGACGAAGTCATTAAGGCGGCAGTCGAATTGTCCGCAATCCTCAGCTGAAGGGACGCAACCGTGACCGACTGGGACAACGACGTCGACGTGGTCGTGCTGGGAAGCGGCGGTGCGGGACTGACGGCCGCGCTGACCGCGGCGACCAACGGCGCCTCGGTGCAGGTCTACGAGAAGGCGGCGACGGTCGGCGGCACGACGGCGGTTTCCGGTGGCATCGTGTGGATTCCCGCGCATCCGCGGTTACAGGACGGTGAGTTAACGGTCGAGGACGCGATGGACTATCTGCGCGCGCAGTCGCTCGGTTTCATGGACGACAAGCTGGTGGAGACGTTCGTCCGGACCGGCGCGCAGATGCTGGATTTCGTTGAGGCGCATAGCGATCTACGATTCGAAATCGCGGAGGGATTCCCGGATTACAAACCGGAATTGCCAGGCGGCCGGCCCTCCGGCGGACGGTCGCTGAATGCCAAGCCGTTCGATCTATCGCGGCTGGGCGAATGGCGGGACCACATCACGTCGTTCCCTGCGGATTTCAGCAATGTCGGCATCGACGCCGAGACCCGGGCACGCATCCACGCCTCGGTCGACAACGAGTCCGGTGACTACTGCGTGGCCGGCACCGCGCTAATCGCCGGACTGCTCAAGGGGTTGCTCGATGTTGGTGTGAAACCGCGAACAAATGCCCGCGCGGTGGAACTCGTCGCCG
>JAVRPX010000292.1:0-6554 GCA_032161985.1 Mycobacterium sp. | reverse complement strand
TCATCGGCAAGTGGCCGGCCGAACTTGGTGAGCGTCCCGCGCTGTGGATCCCGGCCAGCTCGGTGTCCGAGGCCCGGATCGAGGCGGCGGCAGGCCCGCAGACGGTGAGCGACAGCCGATCGTTGGTCACCTCACCCGTCCTGCTTGCCGTCCGGCCGCAACTCAAAGATGCCCTGGCCCATCAGAACTGGGGAACCCTGCCGGGCCTGCAGACCAATCCGACTGCGCTGGACGGTCTGAGTCTGCCCGGCTGGGGGCCGCTGCGGCTGTCGTTGCCGCTCAGCGGCGACAGCGATGCGTCGTATCTGGCGGCCGAGGCGGTAGCGGCAGCAAATGCGCCCGCAGGTGCACCGGCAAGCGACGGAGCGGGCGCCGTCAACACGCTGGTGGGTGGTCAGCCCAAGCTGGCCGACAACAAGGCGTCCACCGCAATGGATGCGCTGGTGAACTCCGCCGACCCGGCCACCGCTCCGGTTCACGCCGTCGTCACCACCGAGCAGCAGCTGTTTCAACGCGCCGCCTCGCTGCCTGACGCGAAGAACAAGGTCGCTTCGTGGCTGCCGCCAGGCCCGACAGCCATCGCGGACTATCCGACGGTGCTGCTCAGCGGCAACTGGCTGTCGCAGGAACAGGTCAGCGCGGCCAGCGAATTCGCCCGTTTCATGCGCAAACCCGAGCAGCTCGCGCAGCTGGCCAAGGCCGGCTTCCGCACCGAGGGTGGCACGCCGCCGAAGAGCGATGTGACGAGCTTTGCGCCGGTGTCGGCGCCGCTGTCGGTTGGCGACAACGCGATGCGCGCAACACTGGCCAACACTCTGACCGCGCCGGTCGAAAGCCCCGCCGTGGCGATCATGCTCGACCAGTCGATGCCAACCGATGAGGGCGGCAAGTCGCGGCTGGCCAATGTGGTAGCGGCGCTCAACGCGCGGCTGCAGGCGCTGCCGCAGAATTCTGCGGTCGGGCTGTGGACGTTCGATGGCACCGAAGGCAGATCCGAGGTGAGCACCGGCACGCTGTCCGACCCCGTCAACGGACGGTCGCGCTCGGCGGCGTTGACCAGTGCCCTGAGCTCGCAAACCGCGTCGGGCGGCGGTGCGGTGTCGTTCACCACGCTGCGGATGCTCTATACCGACATGATGGCGAATTTCAGGCAGGGCCAAAGCAACTCGATCCTGCTCATCACGGCGGGCCCGCACACCGACCAGTCACTTGACGGCAACGGGTTGCAGGCCTACATCCGCGGCGCCTTCGACCCGGCCCGGCCGGTCGCCGTGAACGTCATCGACTTCGGCTCCGATCCCGACCGCGCCACCTGGGAGGCCGTCGCACAGACCAGCGGGGGCAGCTACCAGAACCTGGCCAGCTCGGCGGGGCCGGACCTCACTACCGCCGTCACACAGTTCCTGAGCTAGTGGGCCATTGACAGCAGGCTCATTGCCGCGCGCTTCAATGTGCTTGCGAAGTTGAGTAGTGCACTACGCGTGACCAACGCCACCTGGCTTTCGACACTTGCCGTGTGTCCCGACCGGGACCACGCGCAACATCAAGGCACCGAGGGGGTACCCATGACTGCGAAATACGAAGTCCAGAGCGGCGACACACTGTGGCAGCTGGCCGAGCGGTTCTATGGCGACGGACGTCTGCATCCGGTGATCGCGGTGATCAATCATCTGGCCGACCCGGACCTGATCGTGGTCGGGCAGGAGCTGGAGATCCCGTACGTCACCTTCCGTTACCAGGTGAAGGCAGGCGACACGAAGAAGAAACTGGCGCTGAAGTTCTACAACGACATCGCGATGAGCGAGGTCTACGAGATACCGAACGGCGCCGCACAACGCGACCTGATCGTCGGTGAATGGCTGTTGATTCCCGACCTCGCCAACGTCGGGCATCACACCGTGGTTGCCGGCGAGACACTCGAGGTCTTGGCGGAGCGCTGGTATGGCGAATCCGGCCTCTGGCCCATCATCTCGATCGCCAACCACCTGCCCGGCGGAGATCCGGCGCCGGACACGGTGCTGATCCGGCCGCGGCTGAACCGTAAGTACACCGTGGTCGCAGGCGACACGCTGTGGAAGCTCGCCGAGGAGAACTACGGCGACGGCGGGGCCGATCGAACGCTGACGCTGGTGAAGATGGTCGCCGCGGCCAACTTCATCGACGACCCCGACCACATCACCGTCGGCCAGGTGATCTACTTCCCGTCGTTCGAGCTGGGCGGCTAAGCGAACGATTCCACCGGCGGGCACGAGCACACCAAGTTGCGGTCGCCGTACGCGCCGTCGATGCGGCGCACCGGCGGCCACACCTTGGGCCGGAATCCCTTGCCCAGCGGATAGGCCGCCTGCTCGCGGGTGTACGGGTGATCCCAGTCGGCGACCAGCAGGCATTCCGCCGTATGCGGTGCACCGCGCAGCGGGTTGTCCTCGACGGACCATGTGCCCGCGCCGACCTGGTCAATCTCGCCACGAATCGCGATCATCGCCTCGCAGAACGCGTCGACCTCGGTCAGGCTTTCGCTTTCCGTCGGCTCGACCATCAGCGTGCCAGCGACAGGGAAGCTCATGGTGGGCGCGTGGAAACCGTAGTCCGCCAAGCGTTTTGCCACGTCGTCGACGGTGACACCGGTGTCCTTCGTGATGCCACGCAGGTCGAGGATGCATTCGTGGGCCACCATGCCGTTCTCCCCCGTGTACAGCACCGGGTAGTACTCGTCGAGGCGGCGGGCGATGTAGTTGGCCGATGCGATCGCGGTCAGCGACGCCGCGCGCAGCCCACCGGCGCCCATCATCCGGATGTAGGCCCAGGTGATCGGCAGGATCGATGCCGAACCGTACGGCGCCGACGACACCGTGTACTTCTCCGCCAGCTCCTCGGCCAGCGGATGACCGGGCAGGTAAGGCGCCAGGTGCTCGCGCACCGCGACCGGACCAACGCCGGGACCGCCTCCGCCGTGCGGAATGCAGAACGTCTTGTGCAGATTGAGGTGGCTGACGTCGCCGCCGAACCGGCCGGGTCGGGCCAACCCGACCAGGGCGTTGAGGTTGGCGCCGTCCACGTAGACCTGGCCGCCGACGTCGTGCACCGCCGCACAGATCTCGGCGATGTCGTGCTCGTAGACGCCGTGCGTCGACGGGTAGGTGATCATCAACGCCGACAACCGATCCGCGTGTTCGGCCACTTTCGCGCGCAGGTCGTCGAGGTCGACGTCACCGTTGGCGCGGCACGCCACTACCACGACCCGCATGCCCACCAGCGCGGCCGAAGCCGCGTTGGTGCCGTGTGCACTGGACGGGATCAGGCAGACGTCACGGTCGGGCTGGCCGCGCTCGGCGTGATACGCCTGGATCGCCAGCAGACCGGCGTACTCCCCCTGCGAACCCGCGTTCGGCTGCAGCGACACTGCGTCATACCCGGTGATCGCGGTCAGCCAGGTCTCCAGATCGGCGATCAATTTGCGCAGCCCTGGCGTGTCCGAGGCAGGCCCGAACGGATGCTGGCGGGCGAACTCCGGCCAGGTGATGGGCTCCATCTCGGCGGCCGCGTTGAGCTTCATGGTGCAGGATCCGAGCGGAATCATGCTGCGGTCCAACGCAATATCCTTGTCGGCCAACGATCGCAGGTATCGCATCATCTCGGTTTCGGTGCGATAGCGCGTGAACGCCGGATGGGTGAGGAATTCGGAGGTGCGCGTGGCGATGTCGGGGCCGTCGAACTCGCCAACCGGAGTGGCTCCGAATGCTTCGAGCACCGTAGCGACGTGGTCGTCGGTCGTGGCCTCGTCGCACGACACCGAGACCAAGTCGGCGTCGACGAGCCAGATGTTGATGCCGCGCTCCTTGGCCGCGGCTGCAACCGCAGCCGCCCGGCCCGGCACGCGGGCCAGCACGGTGTCGAAGAACCGCTCGTGCACCACCTCGACGCCTGCCGCCGTCAACCCGGCGGCCAGCTTGCGTGCGCGCTGGTGCACCCGGTGCGCGATCCCGGCCAGCCCGTCCGCACCGTGATAGCTGACGTACATGGCGGCGATCACCGCCAGCAGCACCTGCGCGGTGCAGATATTGCTGGTGGCCTTGTCGCGGCGGATGTGCTGCTCGCGGGTCTGCAGCGCCAATCTGAAGGCAGGCGACCCATCCGCATCTACGGAAACCCCGACCAACCGGCCGGGCAGCTGGCGAGCATGCTTGGCATGCACCGCGAGGTAGCCGGCATGCGGTCCGCCGAATCCCATTGGCACACCGAAACGTTGGGTGCTGCCGAACGCGACGTCGGCACCGATGTCGCCGGGCGGGGTGATCAGCGTCAGCGCCAGCAGATCGGCGCCCACTGCGACCAGTGCACCGCGCTCGTGCGCAGCGGCCACCAATTCGGTCCAGTCGACCGCCGCCCCGCTGGCACCGGGCAGTTGTGCGATGACCCCGAAGAAGTCGCCGTCGGGCAGGCCGGCGCGAAGGTCGGTGGTGACGATCTCGATGCCCAGCGGCTCGGCACGCGTCGCCAGCACCGCCGCGGTCTGGCGGTAGACGTCGGCGTCGACCGCGAGCCGGTTCGACGGCCCGCGCACCGCGCGGTGCATCAGCGTCATCGCTTCGGCGGCGGCGGTGCCCTCGTCGAGCATCGAGGCGTTGGCCACCTCGAGCCCGGTCAGGTCGGAGACCATCGTCTGGAAGTTCAGCAGCGCTTCCAGGCGGCCCTGGCTGATCTCCGGCTGGTACGGGGTGTAGGCGGTGTACCAGGCAGGGTTCTCAAGAATGTTGCGGCGCAACACCGGTGGCGTCAGAGTGTCGAAGTAGCCCTGCCCGATCATCGACACCGCGACGGTGTTGGAGTCGGCCATGGCGCGCAGTTCGGTGAGCGCTTCCTGCTCGCTGGCGGCGGGCAGCAGCTGATCAAGGCCGGGGGCGACGCCGTCGTCGGACAGCGCGTCGAGGATGCCTGCGGGCAGCGCCTTGTCGGCCAGTTCGTCGAGGGAACCCACGCCGATGGTCTTGAGCATGGTCGCGACGGCATCGGCGTCCGGTCCGATGTGGCGATCGGCGAAGTTGGGTTGATTGTGATCGAACACTTACGTGTACTCCCGAGGCGTCAGGGCGGAACCGCTGGGTTCCTCTCCCTCAGTCGTCAACCCGGGCCAGGGCGTCTCCAGAGGCATCGGGGCCTTGCGCGGTCCTGGGTGCCTGAGAGGTTGACGGAGAGGTGTTGCTCCTTCGGCGTCCGTGGCTGGCGGTCACGGAGCTCTCCCGCGCAGGGGCGATGCGCTGACCAGTTTACCGGCCAGCCAGCGAAGGCGTTGAATCAGCCGATCTTGCGGTCGCGAGTCTTGCGCCGCGAGGCCAGCTCATCCTCGGGCGCTGCGATCGACTCACCGCCGTCGGCGCGCTCACCGGGAAAGTCGGCGATCGCCCCGGTCAGCTCCCGCATTGCGCCGGACACCGCGATACCGAACACGCCCTGGCCGCCCTGCAACAGGTCAACGACTTCCTCGGCGGACGTGCACTCATAAACCGTGGTGCCGTCGGAGAACAGCGTGATGTTGGCCAGATCCCGCACGCCGCGCTGACGCAGATGGTCGACGGCGACGCGGATGTTGTGCAGCGAGATCCCGGTGTCCAGCAGGCGCTTCACGATCTTGAGAACCAGGATGTCCTTGAACGAGTACAGCCGCTGGCTACCCGAACCGGCCGCGCTGCGGATGGAGGGCACCACGAGCGAGGTCCGCGCCCAGTAGTCCAGCTGGCGGTAGGTGATGCCGGCGATCTGGCAGGCGCTGGGGCCGCGGTAGCCGACGAGTTCGTCGGGCACCGAGTCATCGGGGAACAAACCAGCCTGCACGGGTTCGCTGGGCGCGCTGGTGGTCGATTCAGCGGGCCCGCTGCTGGTGGACAGGTCCAGCTGCTCTTGACGTGGCGTGTCTCCCACTCTCGAATCCTCTCGCCGATCGAACTCGCGTCTGTGACCTGCAGTGCAGCACGTTTGCCAAAGCTCGAATGTGTCGAGCATACGCTTCCCGCCGAGCCGTGACTGCTCGTCGCCATCAAAGTATGGCTGCCCTTTTCACGGTTGGGAGAAACCCGCGCCGCGTGTCGAGCGCGACGAGACGTATCCGTGACAAAACGCCTGGGCTGCCCGGGCCCACACGCCAGTAGGGGACTATGTCGCCTTGAAGTCGTCGGGCGAGACGCTGTCCAGGAATTCCTTGAACTTCTCGACCTCATCCTCGCGGACCGCGCCGGTGGCTTCCTCGTCGTTCTCGTCGGGAATCAGCAGGCCTGCCTCGGCGAGCACCGCCTCCTCGACGTAGATCGGCACGCCGACCCGCAGCGCGATGGCCACCGAGTCCGACGGCCGCGCCGACACCTTGATATCGCGGTCGAAGATCAGATCCGCATAGAAGGTGCCCTCCTGGAGATCGACGATGCGCACCTCCTTGAGCGAATGGCCAAGCGCGGCAATGAGATCTCGGATCAGGTCGTGCGTCAGCGGCCGAGCGGGCTCGTGACCCTGCTGTTCCAGCGCGATCGCGGCGGCCTCCGGCTGGCCGATCCAGATCGGCA
>JAVRPX010000291.1:0-5564 GCA_032161985.1 Mycobacterium sp. | reverse complement strand
AGCGCCGTGGTCGGCTCGTCACAGATCAAAAGGTCGGGATCGTTGGCGATGGCGATTGCGATCACCACGCGTTGGCGTTCCCCGCCGGAGAGTTCGTGCGGGAAGGAGCTGGCCCGGCGTTCGGGCTGGGAGATGCCGACCAGGTCGAGCAGTTCGACGGCGCGGGTGCGGGCGGCGCGCTTGCCGATGTTGCGGTGGTGAACTTCGAGTACCTCGGCGATCTGGTCACCCACGGTATAGACGGGGGTGAGGGCCGACATCGGGTCCTGAAACACCGTGCCGATGGTCTTGCCGCGGATCTGCGACATTTGGCTGTCGGACAACCCGAGCAGTTCGTCGCCGTGTAGTCTGACCGACCCCGACACTTCCGCATATTCGGGCAGTAGCCCGATGACGGCCATCGCGCTGGCCGACTTGCCCGAACCGGATTCCCCGACGAGTGCCACCACTTCACCGGGATCGACGTGAAAGCTCATGCCGCGCACCGCGTTGACGCGTTCAACATCGGTCGGGAAGGTAACGGTCAAGTCGGCGACCTGCAGCAGGCTCATTTGCGAGTCTTCCGCAGCGGCCGGGCGCTTGGATCCAACGCGTCCCGCAGGCCGTCACCAACAAGGTTGGCGCACAACACGATCAGCACCAGCACGCCAGCTGGAAACAGGAACACCCACGGGAACGTCGTCACCGACGTCCTGCCGTCGTCGATCAGTGTGCCCAGCGACACATCCGGTGTCTGCACGCCGAAACCCAAGAAGCTCAACCCGGTTTCGGCCATGATCGCCAATCCGACGTTCAGCGCGGTGTCGATGATCAGGAACGACGCGACGTTCGGCACGATGTGGCGCACGATGATCCGCGTGGTGCTCACACCCATATACCGTGCGGCGGTGACGAATTCGCGGTCTCGCAGGCTCATCGTCATGCCGCGCACGATGCGCGAGCTGATCATCCATCCGAACACGGACAGCAGCAGGATCAGCCAGAGCACGGTGCCGGACTGTTTGGTGCGCGGTGTGACGATTGCGATCAGGAAGAAACTCGGCACCACCAGCAGCAGGTCGACGATCCACATGAGCGTGCGGTCACGCCAGCCCCCGAAGTAGCCCGCGATCGATCCGACGGTTGCGGCCAGGATCGAGGAGATGAACGCCACGCAGACCCCGATCAGCATCGATTTCTGCATGCCGCGCAGGGTCTGGGCGAGCAGGTCTTGGCCGGACGAGGTCGTGCCGAACCAGTGGTCGAGTGTGGGCGGCTGCTGCAATGCGGTGAAATCCATGTCGGTGTAGCGGTACGGCAGAACCGGCGGCAGCGCATAGCAGCCGATGAACAGCACCACCAGCAGCACGAGCGACACCACGGCGGGCTTGTTGCGCAGGAATCGGCGCCACACGAGCCCGCGCCTCGAGGCGAACCGGGCCACGTCGACGCCTGATTTGGCGGTGGTCGCGGTATCGGTGGTCACAGGTTCGGTCATGTCACCCGGACCCTCGGGTCGAGCGCCGCGTAGATGACGTCGGACAGCAGCCCGGCAACCAGGATCAAGGCGCCGGTAAAGAACGTGATCGCGGCGATGACGTTCGTGTCCTGGTTGGTAATGCCCTGCACCGTCCACTCGCCGATACCGTGCCAGCCGAAGATCGTCTCGACGAACAGTGCGCCGGTGAACAACCCGGCGACGCTATAGGCAAATAGCGTCGCCATCGGGATCAGCGCTGTTCGCAGACCGTGCTTGAACAGCGCGCGACGACGGGTCAGGCCCTTGGCCCTCGCGGTGCGAATGAAATCCTGGCCGAGCACGTCGAGCATGGCGTTGCGCTGATACCGGCTGTAACCCGCGATCGCTCCCAGCGCCAGCGTGAACGTCGGCAACACCAGGTGCTGCACCCTATCGACAAACTGGTTCCAGACTCCGCCGACGGCGTCCGCCGAGGTCTCGCCGGTGTACTCGAACAGCTGCACTCCGAGCACCGTGTTGACCTGCAGCGCGCCAAGAATCAGAAGGTTTGCGATGACAAACGTGGGCGCGCTGAGCACCAACAGCGAAAGCACCGTGATGACCCGGTCGGAAAGCCGGTATTGCCGGATTGCCCCCCACGCTCCGACCACCACGCCGATGACCGTGCCCATGACCGCGCCGATGACGACCAGTCGCAGGCTGACCCCGATGCGTCGCCACAGTTCGTCTGTGACGGGTTGCCCACCGACGGTGGTCCCGAAGTCGCCGTGTACCGCGCCGGCCACCCAGTGCGCGTATCGCTCCGGGATCGGCTTGTCGAGGTTGAGCTCGTGGGCCTTCGCGTCGATGACGACTTGAGAGGGCCGTGGGTTGCGCTGCAGCAGGCTGTCCAGCGGTCGGAACATGTAGGACGCCAGTGAGAAGGTCAGGAACGAGGCGACCGCCAACAGCACGATGTAGTTCAGCAGCCTACGCAGGAGGAAGCGCGTCATAGGCGACGTCCCGGGGCGGCCTGCATGACGCACAGGGTATGAGATGGCTCCCGCGGCGGCCGGATCTTGCATTTCCGGCGTGGCTAGACAATTCGCACCGTTGCTTAAGGTCATTTCCAGCTTGGGGGCGTTGACTGGTTTTCACCTGCAGGTTTACCAAGTGCCACGAAGGTGAGGGGTTCCAAGAATGGTTTCTGCGAAGCGCAACAACACGAAACTGCTTGTCGCGCTGATCGGCGGCAGCGGTGTGATTGCCATGGGCGCGCTGTCCGCGGCCTTCGGTCAGGAACAGACGGGTCAGGAGTCCGTGGCCAAGGGTTCGAGCATGAACATCGGCTCGACGACCACCGTGACGACGCCGCCGTTGGTCGAGGCAACGACGATGGCCGCGCCGGCAATCAAGGGTCCCGCGCCGCTGCCGGCCGAGGAGCAGTCGCCCGCAGCGCCCTAGCGAGCGAACGTTTCACCTCCGACCGCACTGGTTACCCAGAACATCGGAGGGGTCCACGGCTGAACCCCTCCGAACTGTTCGAGACGTGACCAGGAACCGAATGGAGTGGTCAAGGTGAAATCGAAGAGGCTTAAGGTGGCGTCGGCCACCGCAGGCGCCACAGCCGTGCTGGCGATGGGCGCGCTTTCGGTGGCGTTCAGTGATGTCAGCGCGGCCGACCCCCCAGCACCGGCTCCGCCAGGCCCGGTAACGACGTCTGAGATCACGACCGGGGCGACGATCGCCGCAGCGGATGTGCCGGAGGCCCCGGCGACCACGCTTGTGACGCCGTCGGTGACGGCCGAACCACCCGAGGGCTTCTCAAACGGCGGCGGATAAGCCCCTAATTCCGGTGTGGCGGCGCACCCGGTCCACCCGGGCCTAACGGTGCGTCCTGCCGCGGATTGCCGATGCTGGTGACCGTCCCGGTCTGACCATTGCGTGTCGCGCGGACGACGACCCGGTCAGCCACGGCGAACGGCGCGCCCGCGTTGCCCGCTGTGCTCGGTATGACGTAGGTCTGACTGAAGCCGTCCTCGCTTCGGACGGTGACCGACGTCGGCGAAACCGCGGTGACCGTGCCCGTCTGCGTCAGCACCGTTGTGTAGCCGCCTGTGCCGTCGGGCACCACGAACTCGCCGTGCAACGACGTCGAACCCACCGCGGCGGGGCCGGGGCCGCCGATGGCGCCGTGCTGGCCTCCCGGGCCGCCCGGCATGCCGCCACCTGGTGCGAACGCCTGATGGGGGCCGCCGAAGGAATGCGAATTGCTCTCGGTGGCGGCGTAGATCGCGGCACCGCCGAGGGCAGCGATGACGGCGGCGACACCGACGGCCGCGGCGGTTTCGCGCAGGCCCCAGTGTCGGGGTGAGGGCTGCGGGGAACCTAATACCTGGTGCTCGACCGCAATCTGCTCGGTGGTCATGCGACCACAGTGCAAGCCGTTCATGTGAGTCGCCTGTGCGTCTTTTCAGCATCGGTTATGTCTGCGCGCCTCCACAGCTGACGCATAGACAAGGCACAGTCTGGACCCATGGGCTCCGCGAATAATGAGGCCGTGTCCAGTCCCAGCGGAACCACGGTCAACGAGAACGAACCCGCACGGGTTGTCATGCGGCGCGCCGACGGCAAGCCAATCCACGTGTTGGTCGTCGACGACGAGCCCGTTCTGGCTGAACTTGTGTCGATGGCCTTGCGGTACGAGGGGTGGGATATCGCGACGGCCGGCGACGGTGCGTCGGCCATTGCGTCGGCCCGAGAGACTCCGCCCGACGTCGTTGTGCTCGACGTGATGCTGCCAGACATGAGCGGGCTGGACGTCCTGCACAAGCTGCGCGAGCAGATTCCGGGACTGCCGCTACTGCTGCTGACCGCCAAGGACTCCGTGGAAGACCGCATCGCGGGTCTGACCGCCGGCGGTGATGATTACGTCACCAAACCGTTCAGTCTCGAAGAGGTGGTGTTGCGGCTGCGCGCGCTGCTGCGGCGCACTGGCGTGACGAGCGAAACGGGCGGAGCCAAGATCGTGGTCGGCGATCTGGTGCTCGACGAGGACAGCCACGAAGTCACCCGCGCCGGCGACGTCATCTCGCTGACCGCGACGGAGTTCGAGCTGCTGCGGTTCATGATGCGCAATTCCAAACGCGTATTGAGCAAGGCTCAGATCCTGGACCGGGTGTGGAGTTATGACTTCGGTGGGCGATCCAACATCGTCGAGCTGTACGTGTCGTATCTGCGTAAGAAGATCGACATCGGGCGGGATCCGATGATCCACACGTTGCGCGGCGCCGGCTATGTCCTCAAGCCCCCGCGCTGACGCGGGCCGCGGCCGCTTCCGCTCGCCACGGACCTGGTCGCTGCGGGCCCGGCTGCTCGCCTCCCAGATCGTCCTGCTTGCGCTGGTGTGTGCGGCGATCGGTGCGGGCACCGAGTTCGCGCTGCAACGCTTTTTGACGAATCAGCTCGATGAACGGTTGGCCGAAGCTGGCCGCCGGTCTGTCGGGCTGTTCGAATTCGGGCCGCCAATGCCACCGACAGGAATGGGCCCGATGGCCGGCTACCCCGATCCGCCGGAGTTTCGACGACACGTCATCATTCGCGACGACTACGGCCCCGGCCCCGCCTTCCTCAACGCTCCCGGCCAGGCGACCCGCACCGTCGGTGCGGTGATATCGCGCGGCACGCCAGTCGACGCCGGAATCATTACCGCCGACGGCACCCGCACCGGAATCAGTGCGACTGCAGCGCAACAACTGGCCAACGTCGCGCCGAACCACAAGCCCACGACCTTGGAACTCGACGGGCTGGGCCGCTACCGGGTCACCGCGATGCACACGCGGGGCCCTGGCGAGATCATCGTGACGGGGTTGCCCACCTCGGACGTCGACGACACGTTGTTGACGGTGCTCGTCATCTTCGGTGTCGTCGGGGCGATCGCGCTGATCGGTGGCACGACGGCGGGCGTTGTGATCATCCGGCGCCAACTCGCCCCGCTGTCAAGGGTTTCTGAAGCTGCCCGGCAGGTGGCAGATCTCGAACTCGATCGCGGCGAGGTGCGGCTGCCGTCACCGATCGTCAAGGTCGATCCGGCCAGCGCGGACACCGAGATCGGACAGCTCGGCTC
>JAVRPX010000290.1:0-4485 GCA_032161985.1 Mycobacterium sp. | reverse complement strand
ATGTGCGCAGCCGATGTCGATCCCACATTCGCCAGTCACGCGTTCGACGGCCTCGCCGCGGGCCTGGTGAGCCAGAACGGGAATCCGATTCTCACAGTGCTTGCGGGCCAACTCAAATGAGGCAGCGGCGACGCCTTCATACACACGTGCCTGGGGAACCTGTCCGCCCAGATTCGCGACGGAGTTGGCGTTCCCAGCGAAACCGAAGAACTCGGCGGGCATGACGTGAGCCAATTCAACATTCCGCTAGTCACCGACGGGTACGTCTATGCGGACGGGCCAACGGTCGTCGTCGCCTACGTCGCGCCAGGCTCCCCGCCTGCGACCGTCGAAGACGCGCTCACACAGATCCTGGCCAACTGAATCTGTAGTGGTTTGCTGCCCCCGCGCAGAGCCCCGCCGCAGCCGATTATCAGTGGGATGTGGTTGCCTTTGGGTTATGGCATCCGCGCTGTCCCGCATCCGCGCCACGGTGACGGCTTGGGCGGCGCGGAGCCATGAACTCACCTGCGCCCGACAGGCGGAGGTGGCCTCTCAGCAAGAGGAGAGGGTTCAGTCAACCGGCACCAGCCAACCGCGCGACCCCCGCGCAGGTTCGGCCAGGGTCGGCAGCCACCATCTGGTGGCCTCTACTGAGCAACGCAGTCACCACTCGGCCCACCCCCGAACAGACCAGCCCAGCTGGACGTCGCGGGACCAGCCGAACACAAGCCACACAAGCGGCTTCGGTGCAGGCATGACCCACTACGGGTCAACTCTTAGTGCTGGGCCCACACGCCGTACGGGACAAAGGGGTCGACTCCGATGGGAACGTACGGATTTGCCCCGGCGGTGGGCATCTGCGGGTAGACGGGGTAAGGGACGCCGGGCGGCGGCACATTCGAACCGCTCCCGGCATCGGCGATGGCGGGGCCTGCGAGTCCGATGGCCAACACCGCCAACGCACTCGACACCACAGTCGCAAAGCTGAACTTCTTCAATTTGAACGCCTCCTGCGCTGTTAAACATGCAGGTCGACGCCGATGTTCCCTGGTGGCAACATGTTTACCCGGGCTGGCAGGATCGCGATGGTAGATCAATAGCTGCCACGACGGCCGTGGGCGCCGCCCCGCCACTGCTCGCCAGTCGCTAATCTCGATCGCAAGAGATGAGATCTGATCCTCCCCCGGTGGTCATCGTCGACCCTCCGGCCGGAGCAGAGAGTCGTGCAATGAGGAGCAAACTGTTGACCCTCAACACCGTCGCGTTCGAGCTCGTACCGCCCAACGCGGACCTCGGTCGCGAGCAGGCATTGGAGGAAGCGCGCAAGGTGCTGCGGTTCTCCAAGGAAACCGGCATCGACGACCGGATTCGGCACGTCATGATGCCCGGGATGATCGATGAGGACGACGATCGTCCCGTCGAGATGAAGCCCCGGCTGGACGTGTTGGACTTCTGGAAGATCATCGAGCCGGAGTTGCCCGGGTTGAAGGGGCTGTGCACGCAGGTCACCGCGTTCATGGATGAGTCCTCGTTGCGCCATCGGCTGACCGATCTGCGCGATGCCGGTATCGAGGGCATCGCATTCGTCGGCGTGCCGCGCACCATGAACGACGGTGAGGGTTCCGGTGTTGCGCCCACCGACGCGCTGTCGATCTACCAGGGGATCGTGCCCAACCGCGGTGCGATCCTGATCCCGACCCGCGACGGTGAACACGGCCGCTTCAACTTCAAGTGCAACCAGGGTGCGACGTACGGCATGACCCAGCTGTTGTACTCCGACGCGATCGTCGGATTCCTGAGCGAATTCGCCAAGACCACCGACCATCGCCCCGAGATACTGCTGTCGTTCGGTTTCGTACCGAAGGTCGAGACGCGCATCGGTCTGATCAACTGGCTGATCCAGGACCCCGGCAACGCCGCTGTCGCCGACGAGCAGGCGTTCATCAAGAGGCTGGCGGAAACCGAGCCCGCGCAGAAGCGGAAGCTGACGATCGACCTCTACAAGCGTGTGATCGACGGCGTCGCCGACCTCGGTTTCCCGCTGAGCGTCCATCTCGAGGCGGCGTACGGCGCGTCGGCGCCTGCCTTCGAAACGTTCGCGGAGATGCTCGACTACTGGTCGCCCGACAAGGGCTAGTGTCCGAGTCGTCCGTCCGCGAGTTGCGGGAGCTACGAAACCGCCTCGACGGCCTGACAATCCGCGATGCCATCCGGCTCGGCCGCCGCCTTAAGGACCTGCGCGGCAATGCCGGTCCTGAGAAGCTCCGGCAGCTCGCCGAGCAGTTCGCCGCGGCCGAGGCGCTCGTCGCGACCCGCGAAGCCGCCCTTCCCACCATCACGTACCCCGACCTGCCGGTCAGCGACCACCGCGACGAGATCGCCAGTGCCATCGCCGAGCACCAGGTCGTCGTCGTCGCCGGCGAGACCGGGTCGGGCAAGACCACCCAGCTGCCGAAGATCTGTCTGGAACTGGGCCGCGGCATCCGCGGCACCATCGGCCACACCCAGCCGCGACGGCTCGCCGCCCGAACGGTCGCCCAGCGCATCGCCGACGAATTGCGGACCCCGCTCGGCCAGGCCGTTGGTTACACCGTGCGCTTTACTGACCAAGCCAGCGACCGCACGCTGGTGAAGCTGATGACCGACGGCATCCTGCTCGCCGAGATCCAGCGCGACCGACGCCTGTTGCGCTACGACACCCTGATTCTCGACGAGGCACACGAGCGCAGCCTCAACATCGACTTCCTGCTCGGGTATCTGCGCGAGCTGCTGCCCCGAAGGCCAGACCTGAAGGTGATCGTCACATCGGCGACCATCGAGCCCGAACGGTTCGCCGCACACTTCAATGGCGCGCCGATCGTCGAGGTGTCCGGGCGGACCTACCCGGTCGAAATCCGGTACCGCCCACTCGAAGTCGTCGTCGCCGCAACTGGCGACGGCTCCAACGTTCAAGATCCCGACGACCCCGACCACGACATCGTCCGCACCGAGATGCGGGACCAGACCGAGGCCATCGTTGACGCGGTGCACGAACTCGAACACGAGCCGCCGGGGGATGTGCTGGTCTTTCTGTCCGGCGAGCGCGAGATCCGCGACACGGCAGAGGCGTTGCGCGCTGATCTCGACAATCACACCGAAGTGCTGCCGCTCTATGCCCGGCTGCCGACAGCGGAGCAGCAGAAGGTCTTCGCGCCGCACACCGGACGGCGCGTTGTGCTCGCCACCAACGTCGCCGAGACGTCGCTGACCGTGCCCGGCGTCCGATACGTCGTCGACCCCGGCACCGCGCGGATCTCTCGGTACAGCCGCAGGACCAAGGTGCAACGCCTACCCATCGAGCCGATCTCCCAGGCGTCGGCCGCCCAGCGGGCGGGCCGCTCGGGACGCGTCGCGCCCGGCGTGTGCATCCGCCTCTACTCGGAGGAGGACTTCGCGTCGCGGCCGCGTTTCACCGACCCCCAGATTCTGCGGACGAACCTCGCCGCGGTCATCCTGCAGATGGCCGCCCTGCAACTCGGCGACATCGAAGACTTCCCGTTCCTCGACCCGCCCGAGAAGCGCAGCATCCGCGACGGGGTGGCGCTGCTGCAGGAACTCGGCGCCTTCGATGCCAACGGCGCGATCACCGACCTCGGCCGGCGCCTCGCGCGCCTGCCTCTCGACCCGCGGGTCGGGCGGATGATCCTGCAGGCCGACGCCGAAGGCTGCGTGCGCGAGGTGCTCGTGCTGGCCGCGGCGCTGTCGATCCCCGACCCGCGGGAGCGGCCCGCCGTCCGCGAGGCGGCCGCACGCCAGAAGCACGCCCGGTTCGCCGACGAGCGGTCGGACTTCATCTCCTATCTCAACCTGTGGCGATACCTAGGTGAGCAACGAAAAGAGCGCTCAGGTAACGCGTTCCGACGCATGTGCCGCGAAGAGTTCCTGCACTACCTGCGCATTCGCGAGTGGCAGGATCTCACCGGCCAGCTGCGCACCATCGCCCGCGACATCGGCATCAGGGAGTCCGACGATCCCGAGCCTGCCGACCCGGCGCGGGTGCACGCCGCGCTCCTTGCGGGGCTGCTGTCCCATGTCGGTCTGCGGGAAGGCGACTCCCGCGAGTATCAGGGCGCGCGGAATTCACGGTTCGTGCTGGCGCCAGGCTCCGTGCTCACCAAGCGTCCGCCGCGGTGGATCGTCGTCGCCGACCTCGTCGAGACCAGCAGGCTGTACGGCAGGATCGCGGCGCGAATCGAACCTGAGGCCGTCGAACGCGTCGCAGGAGATCTGGTGCAGCGCACCTACAGTGAGCCGCACTGGGGTGCCCGCCGTGGCGAGGTCATGGCCTTCGAGCGGGTGACCCTGTATGGTCTGCCGCTCGTGGTGAGCCGCCGCGTCGGGTACGCGCGGATCGACCCGCAGATCGCGCGGGAGCTGTTCATCCGGCACGCGCTCGTCGAAGGCGACTGGCAGACCCGCCACCACTTTCTCCGCGACAACGCACGGCTGCGTGAGGAACTCGAA
>JAVRPX010000289.1:0-13061 GCA_032161985.1 Mycobacterium sp. | reverse complement strand
GCTGGATGTGACGGTGCAGGCACAGATCCTCGAAGTCCTACGTACCGCACGCGACGTGACCGGGGCGGGGGTGCTTATCATCACCCACGATCTCGGGGTGGTCGCCGAATTCGCCGACCGCGCACTGGTGATGTACGCGGGCCGCGCCGTCGAAACGGCCGCCGTCGATGTGCTGTACCGCGATCGCCGAATGCCTTACACCGCAGGACTACTCGGGTCGGTGCCGCGTCTGGACGCCCCGCAGGGCGCTCGGCTGGTGCCAATCCCGGGTGCCCCACCGTCAGCGGCCGCGCTGCCGCCGGGCTGCCCTTTCGCGCCACGCTGCCCGCTGGCCATCGAACACTGCCGCACCGCCGAACCCGAACTTCTCGAGGTCGGCCCCGCGCATCATGCGGCGTGCATCCGCACCGACCACGTGGCGGGCCGGAGCGCCGCGGAGATCTACGGCGTATCCACCACGCCGCGCGCAGCGGCGCCCGCCGCCAACGTCCCTGTAGTGCTGCGGGTGCACGATCTGGTGCAGACGTACAAGCTGACCAAGGGTGTGGTGCTGCGCCGCAAGGTCGGAGAGGTGCGCGCGGTCGACGGCGTCAGCTTCGAGCTGGAGCAGGGCCGCACACTCGGCATCGTCGGCGAATCCGGCTCGGGCAAATCCACGACACTGCATCAGATACTGGAACTGTCCGCAGCCCAGTCGGGTTCGATCGAGGTGCTCGGCGCCGACGTCGCCACCCTTGATCGGCGTTCTCGGCGTGCACTGCGCGGGGAGCTGCAGGTGGTGTTCCAGGATCCGGTCGCGTCGCTTGATCCACGACTGCCGGTATTCGATGTTTTGGCGGAGCCATTGCAGGCCAACGGTTTTGACAAGACGCGCACCGACGAGCGGGTGGCCGAGCTGCTTGGCATCGTCGGGCTGCGCCGCGAGGACGCCAGCCGCTACCCGGCCGAGTTCTCCGGCGGGCAGAAGCAGCGCATCGGCATCGCGCGGGCGCTGGCGTTGCAGCCGAAGATTCTGGCTCTCGACGAACCGGTGTCGGCACTGGACGTGTCGATCCAGGCAGGCATCATCAACCTGCTGTTGGACCTGCAGGAGCGGTTCGGCCTGTCCTACCTGTTCGTCTCCCACGACCTCTCCGTCGTCAAACACCTCGCCCACCGGGTCGCCGTAATGTACAAGGGCAAGATCGTCGAACAGGGTGACGGCGACCAGGTGTTCGCCAACCCACAGCGCGATTACACCCGCCGGTTGCTTGCCGCAGTTCCTCAACCGGAACCGAATCGCAGGTAACGTCTGTCGCCATGAAGATCCGACGCTTCGCCGTGGCAGCCCTTGTCGCCGGTCTCACCCTCACCGCCTGCTCCGGCGGCAAGCAGGAAACGCCGTCGGCAGGCGGGTCCGCGGAGGTCGGGTCGACGAACGACATCAACCCGCAGGACATATCCAAGCTGCAGCAGGGCGGCAACCTGCGGTTGGCGCTGACCGCGTTTCCGGAGAACTTCAACTCGCTGCATATCGACGGCAACTCCGCCGATTCCGCAGGCATGCTCAAGGCCAGCATGCCTCGGGCGTTCCGGGTCGCCGCCGACGGGTCGATGACGCTGAACACCGACTATTTCACCGGGGCCGAACTGACGAGCACCAACCCCCAGGTGGTCACCTGGACCATCAATCCGAAGGCGGTTTGGAGCGACGGCGCCCCGATCACGTGGGAGGACATCGCCTCCCAATTCCACGCCACCAGCGGCAAGGACAAGGCTTTCGCGAGCGCGAGCCCCAACGGGGCCGACCGAGTCGAATCGGTGACGCGCGGCGTCGACGACCGCCAGGCGATCGTGAAATTCGCGAAACCGTATGCGGAGTGGCGCGGCATGTTGTCCGGCAACACCATGCTGCTGCCGAAGAGCATGACCGCGACGCCCGAGGCGTTCAACAAGGGTCAGCTCAGTGGGCCCGGGCCGTCAGCCGGGCCGTTCATCGTCTCCACCCTCGACCGCACCGCGCAGCGAATTGTGCTGACCCGCAACCCGAGATGGTGGGGGGCTCCCGGGCTGCTGGACAGCGTCACCTATCTGGTGCTCGACGACGCCGCGCGAATCCCCGCCTTGCAGAACAACACCATCGATGCCACCGGCACCGCCTCCCTCGACGAGCTGACGGTCGCGCGTCGTACCGATGGGGTCTCGATTCGGCGTGCGCCCGGAAACAGCTGGTACCACTTCACATTCAACGGTGCGCCCGGTTCGATCCTGGCCGACAAGGGGCTGCGGCTGGCGATCGCCAAGGCCATCGATCGCCAAACGATCGCCAACGTCACCCAGCGTGGGCTCGCAGACAATCCCGTCCCGCTGAACAACCATGTCTATGTCGCCGGGCAGGACGGTTACCAGGACAATAGCGCCGTGGTCGCCTTTGACCCCGAAAAGGCCAAGCAGGAACTGGACGCGCTGGGCTGGCGACTCAACGGGCAATTCCGCGAGAAGGACGGCCGCCAGCTCGTCATCCGCGATGTGCTGTATGACTCGCTCACCACCCGTCAGTTCGGCCAGATCGCGCAGAACAACCTCGCCCAGGTCGGCGTCAAGCTGGATCTCGATGCCAAGGGCGGCGGCGGATTCTTCTCGAACCACATCAACGTCGGCGATTTCGATATCGCGCAATTCTCCTGGGTGGGTGACGCATTCCCACTTTCGGGGCTGCCCCAGATCTACGCGTCGGGCGGCGAAAGCAACTTCGGCAAGATCGGCAGCCCGGAGATTGACGCCAAGATCGAGCAGACGCTCGAAGAGCTCGACCCGGCCAAGGCGCGCGATCTGGCCAACGAGGTCGACAAGCTGGTCTGGGCCGAGGGTTTCAGCCTGCCGCTGACACAGTCGGCCGGAAACGTCGCAGTGCGAAGCACTTTGGCGAACTTCGGCGCGTTCGGACTCGCAGACGCGGACTACACCAAGATCGGCTTCATGAAGCCGTAACCCGCTGCACGGTGCGGGGAACCGCGGCGGGCAATGCCTGTTCGGCGGCGGCAGCGGCCGCGATGCCCCAGATCAGTAGCCTGACCCCGAGGCCGCCCGGCGTCGAGTCCAGCTTGTCGGCGCGTGCTGGCAGGTCCGAGCTAACTCCTTCGTAGGTGACCTTGATGATGTCCAGCGCGGCACGCTCGCGAAGGTCGATGGCGGAATGCCCGGCGGTGGCGAGATTGACCAGCACAGCGCCGGGGATCAGCGACTCGATCCTGCGGGCCACCGCAGGCGGGGTGATCAGATCGCGGCCACCGGAGATGACGACCGTCGGCCAGCTGAACTTGGGCATCTCATCGATGAGGTCGAACGGCTCGGCTTCGAATTCTGTTGTATCGGTTGCGAACTCGCGGAACGCGACGGCGGGGTCGAGCGGCTTTCCGTCGGGCACCGCGCCATAGTTCAGTTCGCGGTAGCCAATCCGGCCGACGAGGTCGGGCTCGTGACGGTAGGGCGCCTTGCGTTCGAACAGGAACCGGGCGGCCTGACCCAGCACCCACCACAACCACCGGCGTCCTTCCAGCAAGAGGTCGAGTTGACGCCGCAACACCGTGGGCCCGGCCAGGCCGTACACGGCCGCGGCCAGCTGCGTGGCGGCCGGGCTCAACATGTCCTGGCCGACGAGTTGGCGCACCTTGGGCGCCAGGTCCGAGGTCTCGGGGGTGTCACCGTCCCACAGCAGCCGGCGGGTCGCGTCGCGGACGGCGTCGATGTCGTTGGCTGACAACACGGGTGAGTCGAGAATCATCCCGTGCACCCGATCCGGGTGCCGCGCACCGACTCCGGCGGCGACGTACGTGCCATACGAGGTGCCATAGACGACGGCCTTGTCCACCTGGGCGTCGTCGAGGACAGCGGCCACATCATCGACCACCTGGTCGATGGTCAGCGCCTCCGGCGGCAGGTCGCAGCCGCTGTCGTCGTGGCGGGACATCCCCACGCCGCGGTGCTCCACCATGATCACGTCTAGGCCCTCGGCTGCTGCGCGTCGACGAAACCCCCGGTAGAGCCTGATGGAGGCGGCCCCGGGGCCGCCGGGAATGATGACCAGCGGATGTGCCGATTTGCGGCCGGCACGCACGTAAAACAGGTCGAACTCCTGGTCACCGGCCGGCCGGATCGGCCGGCGCACTGCGCGCACCCCTGGCAAGGCAGCCAGCTTGTCGTGCGCGCGGCGACGCTTGGCGTTCATCGTCATCACCACTCATTGTGCCCCGTCGCCCGTTCTTAGGTTCGGGATGATCCAAAGCAGTGCACGCGGCCGCGCGGTGTCGGTAGAACGATCACATGACCTCCGTGGATCACGTGGCTCGCATCCTTCCCGGTTCGCCCGAATGGGCTGACCTCCTGTCCCGGATCGGATCTGGCGCAAAGGACCGAGACCTCGACGACGAGAACCCATTTGACCAAGTTTCTGCGCTCAAGCGCGCCGGCTTCGGCACCCTGCGGCTGCCTGAGCATCTGGGCGGCTCGGGATTAACTGTCGGGCAACTGTTCTCCGCTGTCATCGACGTCGCGCACGCCGATCCCATTGTGGCCCACATCTTCCGGACCCACTTCTGGTTCGTCGAGGAGCGACTGCGCACCGCCGACGACCCGCTGTCCGCGCGGTGGCTGCGCAAGGTGGCTGAGGGCAAAATCTTCGGCAACGCGTTCAGCGAGAAGGGTTCGCTGGCAGTCGGCAGCCTCGTCTTCAACACACGGCTGCTCCCCGCTGAAGGCGGCGGCTACCGGCTGGACGGGGAGAAGTTCTACAGCACCGGCACGCTGTTCTCCGACTACCTGACCGTCGCCACCACCACTGACCACGACTCGGTCGCCACCGTGGTGGTGCCCGCGGACCGCGACGGCGTGCGGCTTATCGACGACTGGGACGGCTTTGGCCAGCGCCGCACCGGGACAGGCACCACGGAGTTCTCCAACGTGGCGGTCTGGGACGACGAGGTCCTCAACGACACGCCGTATGACGCCGACCCGGTGCCAACGGTGCAGTACGCGTCGCTGCAGCTGTACATCCATGCCGTTGTCGCGGGCATCCTGGCGTCGGTCGTGGATGACGGGATTGCGCTGCTGCGGTCGCGGGATCGCAGCTTCAGCCATGCGTTGTCCGAGAAGCCGATCGACGACCCGCTGTACCAGCGGCAACTCGGTGAACTGGCCGCCACCGCGTACATCGCCAGGGCTGCGGTGCTAGATGCCGCCGAGGCGATCGGCGCCGCAAGCGCGTCGGAAACCGACGGCGTCCCGGATGCGGAGCTGGCCGCCGAGGCGCAGCTCAAGGTTGCCAAGGTCAAGGTGCATCTCGACGACATCGCGCCGGAGGCGGCGACCCGGCTACTGGAGCTCGGCGGGGCCAGCGCCGCCAGCAGGCAACGCAACCTCGACCGGCACTGGCGCAACATCCGCACCATCACGCTGCACAACCCCGTGGCGTACAAGGCGCGGGTGATCGGCCAGAACCTGTTGCACGGCACGCCCGTTCCCGCCAACGCTTACTTCTGAGAGGCAAACCATGACCCGTCAAATCCACCTCGGCGGATTTCAGATCGCCTCTCAGGTCACCCATTCGCATGCGGCCTGGCGTCACCCCGGCAGCGACACCCGGTTCACCACGCCGGACTACTACCACCGCATCGGGCGGATACTCGAGCGCGGCAAATTCGACTTCCTGTTCTTCGCCGATCTGCTTGCCGCCCCGCAGCGGTTCGGTAATGACATCACCGAACCGCTGCGCCGCGGTACGCAGGCCACCGCAACGCTGGATCCGTCGATCGTGGCGGCCAGCATCGGTGCGGTGACCTCTAAGTTGGGCATCGCAATCACCAAGTCGGCCACGTACTTTCACCCATACGAGCTGGCCCGCATCTTCTCCAGCCTCGATCACATCACCCAGGGCCGGGTAGCGTGGAACATCGTCACGTCGCTGACCCAGAGCGAGGCGCAGAACTTCGGTCACGACAATCACCTGGACCACGAGTTCCGGTACGAGCGCGCCGACGAGTTCGTCCGCACCACCCTCGAGCTGTGGTCCAGCTGGGATCCCGACGCGCTCGTGCTGGACAAGGCCAGCGGGGTTTTCGCCGACCCGTCGCGGATCCGCCCCATTGACCACGACGGACCGTTCTTCCGCTCTCGCGGTCCGTTGAACGTCCCGCATTCGCCTCAGGGTAGGCCGGTGTTGATCCAGGCCGGCTCGTCGAACACTGGCAAGGACTTCGCGGCGAGATGGGCCGAGGCGATCTTCGAGATCGACCCTACACCAGAAGGTCGCCGCGCCTATTACGACGAGATCAAGTCCCGTGCAGTCAATTTCGGCCGCGACCCCGATCAGGTGCTGATCTTCCCGGCGTTCATCCCGTTCATTGGAGAGACCGAGTCGATCGCCCGCGAGAAGCAGGCATTTCACAACGAGCTCGCCGATCCAATCTCCGGGCTGATCACGCTCTCCGTGCACACCGACCACGACTTCTCCGGCTACGACCTGGATGCGCCCGTCGAGGACGTCCAGGTCACCGGCACACAGGGATTGTTCGATGCCGTGCGCCGGGTGGCCAATCGCGACAACCTCACACTGCGCGACGTCGGCAAGTGGTACGCGCAGGGTGTCCTGCTGCCGCAGTTCGTCGGGACCGCCGAGCAGGTCGCCGACCAAATTGAGGAATCGTTCAGCGCCCGCGAAGCCGACGGCTTCATGGTTTCGGCGGCCCAAACGCCTGGTACGTTCAATGATTTCGTCGACTCGGTAGTGCCGGTGCTACAACGCCGCGGTTTGTTCCGCACCGAGTACACCGGCAACACGTTGCGTGACCACCTTGGGCTCGACCCTGTGCGGTTCGAGGCGCCGCAGCGACTGCAGTCGGCAAGCTGACGGGAGCCCTTCGATATGCGAGCGTGATGCTTGTCCATGTTCTAGCGCCAACGTGCGGTTTCGGTGACGATAGGTCCCATCGCGCGTCGGCGGCAGGAACGAGGGGAACTCCATGCTTGTACTTAACGGATCCGCGAGCATCGCCGACGTGGTGGCGCTCGCGGATCGCCGCGAGCAGGTCTCGGTCTCGCCGCGGGTCGTTGAGGTCGTCGACCATGCGCACCGGGTCGGGGCGGACCTCAGCACCCGATTGGCCATCTATGGACGAACGACCGGGGTCGGTGCGAATCGAACCACGTCCGTATCGCCCACCGATACCGAATACGGCATGCGGCTGCTTCGCAGTCACGCGGTCGATGCCGGGGACCCCCTGGACGACAGAACGGTGCGCGCAATGCTCGCGGTGCGGCTTGCCCAGTTGTGCGTGCCCGGCGCCGGACTCGACCCCAAGATCTTGTCCGGCCTCGAGACGATGCTCAACGAGGATGCCCTACCCGAGCTTCGTCAATACGCGTCGATCGGGACAGGGGACCTCGCCGCACTCGCGGGCACGGCATTGACTCTGATCGGCGAACGGCCCGCGTCAAGCCCGTTGACGCCGATGGAGCCGTGGGGTGCGGACAGCGCGCTGCCGTTCATGAGCAGCGGCGCACTCACTGTTGGGCGCGGATGCCTTGCACTGGACGAGCTTTCGCGCCTCGAAATGGCGTCGAGTGTGATTTACATGCTGAGTTTTCTCGCGCTCGACGGTAATCCCGAAGCGCTGTCATCGGTGGCGGCGCACGCGTCGGCGGCCCCCTACGTCGACACCGTCGCGGGTCGCCTACGCTCACTGCTGGCGACGAAAGGCGGGCCGGATCGCAGGCCCGCTCGCATACAGGATCCCTATGGGCTGCGGGTGTACCCGGTAGCGCAGGCCACCGCGCTGGCGTCGTTGCACTCGCTGGAGGCACAACTCGAGCGGACACTCAACACCGCGCAGGAGAATCCCCTCTTCGACCTCCAAAACGAAGCCGTCGTCCATCACGGCGCCTTCTATCAAGCATCGCTGTCACTCGAATTGGACGGCACCACCCTGGCGCTCGCGCTTACCGCGCCCATCACCCATTCGCGGATCAGAATGATCAACGACCCGGATACCAACGGCGGCAACGCTTTCCTCGCCGCCGAAGCAGCCGGGTCATCCGGGCTGATGATGGTGGAATACGTGGCCGCAGGCGCGATAGCCGAGATTCGAAACGCCGCGCACCCTGCCTCCGCCGCCACGCTCGTGCTGTCGCGGGGGGCTGAGGAGGACGCGACCTTCGCCTCGCAGGGCGCGCAGCAACTCGAGCGGTCCATCGCAGCGTATCGGGTGTTGCTCTGCTGCGAACTTGTTGGCGCGGTGAGGCTCTTGCGTCAGCGTGGGCTCGATGACCAGTTCAGTGGCGCCGTGGGCGACGCACTGGCGCTGGCCGACGTTCTCCCCCGCGACGTCGACGATCGCGACCTCCGTGGGGATATCGCGTTGGCCGAATCACTCCTGGACGACATCGGACGACTCGTACCGCCGGACACCCGGCCGTAGGCCCCTAGGCGCCCCGCGGATCAGATCCGCGGCCTTCTCGCCGATCAGCACGCTAGGCGCATGGGTGTGACCGCGGATGATCGTCGGCATCACCGAAGCGTCGGCGACACGCAGCCCGGCCACGCCGCGCACGCGCAGCTCCGGGTCGACAACGCTGGCGTCGTCGCTACCCATCCGGCACGTGCTGACCGGGTGATAGAGCGTGTGCGACAACGAGTTCAGTGCGCGCTCGAGTGTCTCGTCACCGAGGTCCGTTGCGCCGAGCGGCCGGGCGATGTTGCCGATGATGCCGTTGAGCGCGGGCGACTTGGCGATGTCCGCGCACATCCGCAGACCCGCCATCAACGCCGCACGATCGGCGCCCGCGTCGTCGGTCAGATACTTCGGATCGATGACCGGTTTGTCCTTCGGGTCTGCCGACCGCAGGGTGATGGTGCCGCGGCTGTGCGGCTTCAAAAGGATTGGCCCCATCACCACGGCGTGACAGTCATACGGGTCGCCGATGCCCTCCTCGAAGTATGGGGCGGGCGCGAAAATCAGCTCCAGATCGGGCAGTTCGAGGTCTGGACGGCTCCTCACGAACCCGTACGCCTCCCCCACGTTCGAGGTCAGCATGCCGCGCCGTCGCAGCAGGTAGTTCACCAGCTGCAACGGCTTCTCCGCGGTGAACAGCGTGTCATCGCATACATCGAAGCCCATTGGAACGATCAGGTGGTCGAGCAGGTTGCTGCCGACGTCGGGCGCCTCCTGCACCACGTCGATACCGTGCTCGGCGAGATGATCGCGATCGCCGATGCCCGACAGCATCAACAGCTGCGGGCTGTTGATTGCGCCTCCGCACAACACCACCTCACGGCGGGCCGTGACGACACGGCGGGCACCAAGCTGCTCGAATTCCACACCGGTGGCACGCTTTCCGTCGAAGATCACCCGCGTCGCGGTGGCCTCGGTGTGCAGCGTCAGATTGCGCCGCCGCAACGCCGGTTTGAGGTACGCGTCGGCGGTGCTCCACCGGGCACCCTTGCGCTGCGTGACTCGCGTCTCGCAGAACCCTTCGGGTACATCGATGCATTCCTGCGCGGCCGTCAGCCAGGCTGCCGTCGAACTCCTGGGACTGCGTTGGGGTGAGATGACCAGCGGGCCATTCTCGATGCGGTTGAAATACTCTTCGACGTTGGCGTAGCTCCACTGCTCGCCGGCGTGCTCGGCCCACTCGTCGTAGTCGGCGGCGAAACCACGCACCCACATCATCGCGTTCATCGACGACGAGCCGCCGAGCACCTTGCCTCGCGGCCAGTAGATCTCGCGCCCGTCGAGTTCCTTCTGCGGTTCCGTCAGGTAGTTCCAATCCATTTCGCTGCGGAACAGTTTGGCGAAACCCGCGGGGATGTGGATGAACTTGTCCTTGTCCCGCGGGCCCGCTTCGAGCACTACAACCTCGACGGACGGATCCGCGCTCAGCCGGTTGGCCACCACCGATCCTGCAGAGCCCGTTCCCACCACGATGTAGTCGGCGTCCATCTGCCGGAGTCTATGAGGCTCATGCGCACACCGTTTCGGATTCGGCCTGCTCGGCGGTGACGGCCAGGGGTTGCTTTGCGCGGGCAGGCAGCAGGACGGCGACGACGACAGCGGCTGCGGCTGCGATACCGGCGCTGACCAGTGATCCGATCTGAAGGCCGTCGAGGAATGCGGTGTTGACGGCCGCACGGACGTCGGGGATGACTGGTGGCGGCAGCTGGCCGATGACCTGCTGCGCGGCGGCCATCGACCGTTCCATCGTGGCCCGAACCGGCTCCGGCAGCGCGGACACCGCCGCGTCGCTACTCAGCCGACTCGAATAGATGGAGGCGAAGACGCTGCCGACGATCGCAACGCCGAGCGTGCCGCCGAGTTCGCGAGTGGTGTCGTTGACGGCGGAGCCGACGCCGGCCTTGTCGGCGGATAGTGAGCCCATGATCGACTCGGTGGCCGGCGCGGTCGTCAGGCCCAGACCACCGCCGAGCATCAACATCTGGGTGGCGATCTCTAGATACGGCGTCCCGGCGTCGGCGGTGGACGCCCATGCCAGGCCGGCCGCGAAGATGGCCAGGCCCGCGACAACGACCGCCGTGGTGCCGATCCGCTCCACGATGCGGGGCCCGACGATGCTGGCGACGGCGATCGAGATGGCGACCGGCAGCAGCCGCACTCCGGTCTCAAATGCGCTGTAGGACTTGATGAATTGGAAGTACTGGGTGATGACGAAGATGAACCCGAATAGGGTCAGGAAGCCGGCGGTCACTGCCAGGCTGCCGCCAGAGAATCGGCGATTGGCGAACACCGACACGTCGAGCATCGGGTGCGGTGTGCGCCGCTCCCACAACGCGAAGGCCGCGAGGACGACAACCGCGACGGCGAATCCTGCTGCCGTGTGAAGGCTGCCCCATCCCCAATTGGGCGCCTCGATGACTGTGTAGACCAGCGCGGTGATGCCGACCGAGGACAGGACCAGGCCAGGCAGATCGACCGGCGGTGCCGACGGGTCGCGGGAGGTCGGGACGAATAGGACGCCTCCGATGATGGGGACCACGGCGATCGGCACGTTGACCATGAACACGGAGCCCCACGAGAAGTGTTCGAGCAGCCAGCCACCGGAGATGGGGCCAGCGGCCACGCCGACGCCCACCATCGCGGCCCACAGTCCTATCGCCTTAGCTCGCTTCACCGGGTCGGCGAAGATGTTGGTGATCAGCGACAGGGTGGTCGGGAAGATCACAGCGGCGCCGACTCCCATTGCGGCGCGTGCCCAGATGAGCGCGTCGGCCGAGTCAACCTGCGATGCGACGGCGGACGTGACTGCGAAGACCGCGAGGCCGGCGCTGAGCCAGCCGCGTCGGCCGAAGCGGTCGCTCAGGCTGCCCATCGACAGCATCAGGCCGGCCATGACCAGCGTGTAGGCGTCGACGATCCACTGCAGTTGTGCGGTGTCGGCGTCGAGTTCGCGCGACAGCGTCGGCAGGGCGACATTGACGATGGTGGCGTCGACACTGATGACGAAGACGCTGAGGCAGATGAAGACAAGCGCGGCGATCGGACGATCTTTGAATATCGGTGTGCGGGTACTCATGAACAGGACCGTAAACCTTTCAGACAAGTTTTTCAAGTAATATGACTAGATATTTGTGTAAGTGCTAGAATTATTCCATGACCAGGAGCTACCAGCAGAATTGCCCAATCGCCAAGGGCCTCGACATCCTCGGCGAGCGATGGACCCTGCTGATCCTGCGGGAATTGATCGGCGGCCCTCGCCGCTACGGTGACCTGCGCGCGACATTGCCCGGCATCGCCACCAACCTGCTAGCCGACCGGCTTCGAGAGTTGGAGGTCGCCAGACTGGTCGATCGCGACGAGCTGCCACCCCCGGTCGCACGGACGGTCTACACGCTCAGCGAGATAGGTTGGCGCAAGGTGCTGCCGGTGGTGAAGGCCCTGGCGCAGTTCGGGCTCGACATGGTCGAGCCGGACGAAAGCGCGCTGACACCGCTGAACGGGTTCCTGGCAGGCATCCTGCTGGCCTTCGAGCCGGCGGCGGCGGGCGACCTGCAAGCGTCCTACCGCATCGAGATCGATGACCGCCGTTTCGAATTCGCGGTGAACACCGGCGGCCTCACGGCCGCGCAGGGCCCGCCCGCAGTGACGGTTACGGCGACGGCAGCTGACGTGATCACCGCCCGCCTGGGCGCCACGGCCGCCGAGCGCAAGGCCGCGCTGCGCCGCGTGAAGTTCGACGGCGACACGGCCGCGGTCGACGCGATGCGACGCGTGTTCGCGCTGTCGGGCGATCCCGGACTTGTGGCCACCTGAGCGCGAACAGACGCAAATGGCCCCGACACGCCGGAGAAATGGAGCACTTTGCGTCTGGTCAGCCAGCCAATTCAGCGCGGTCCAAGTGGTAGAAGATCCGTGCCACTAGATCAATCGGTTTGTTGCGCACGTCGTCGACGACGATTGGTACGACGCAGTAGCCACACTCCTGGAGTCGCGACGTCTTGATGCGGTCATGCTTCAGCGCCTCTGGACTGGCATGCCACTCCATGCTCTCGTACTCGGCGACGACCATCGCCTCGGGCCAAGCGAAGTCGACCCGCCAAAGATCGCCACACCGGTCGACAATTTCGTACTGCAGCTGCGGCGTCGGCAATCCGCCGTCGATGAACGCCAATCGCGCTTCGCTCTCCATCGGAGACTCTGCGCGCCCGTCCGCATGCTCCAGCAGGTCTCGCACCTTGACGATGCCCCGCCGTCCTTTCTGTTCGCGCACGGCCGCGTCCAGTTCTGCAGTAGTGCACGCTTCGCAGCGGAGTGCGGCGTCGAGTGTCCCCAGCGCTCGAGGACGCCGCAATGTGCGCGCGATTTCTACCGCTGTCCATGCCGGCGCGGTCACCAACCGCCCTTCGACACGTCGCAACGGCGCTCCGATTCGCTGATGCACCGCGCGGCCCGACGTCGGCCGCATGCGGACCCCGGGATCGAGGATGTGGATTCGGTCGTCACGCTCGGTGTCGAAGCCGTAGAGCTGCGCAGCCGTGCCCATGCAGGCGACGATCGCCTTGCCAGTCATCAGATCCA
>JAVRPX010000288.1:0-5123 GCA_032161985.1 Mycobacterium sp. | reverse complement strand
AGGAGAGCTACGGCATGGCGTCCAAACGCGCCGTGGCCGCCCGCACCGCGGCCGACAACCAGTTCGACCGGGCCCGCAAGGCGTTGTTCGAGGAGGGCATCTCGACGTCGCGGATGGGGCTGGATCCATCCCGCGGCGGGGTCGAGGACCTGCTCGACTACATCACCTCCGGCGTGCGCAGCACATGCACCTACGTCGGTGCCGCGACAATCGCTGAACTCCACGAGAAGGTGGTGCTCGGGGTGCAATCCGCTGCCGGGTTCGCCGAAGGCCACCCATTGCCCACCGGATGGTGAGGCCGCCGACCGGCCGAGACGGCTAACATGAGGCATTCATTGCCGACCAAGCGAAAGGGCACACGTGCCGCAGGCACCCGTGGAGGCTCACGGTTCTGAGCCGGGCTTCGCGGCCCAGCAGCCATCCCACGAGCCGTCCGACGCGGAACCATCCCCTAGTCGGCCGGGCAAACGGCCCGGCGCATTTTCGGTGCAAACGCGATGAGCGGCATGTTTACCGCGCTCGCGCTGCTCGCGTTCGTCGTGCTCACCGCAGGCACCGCCGTGTTCGTTGCCGCCGAGTTCTCGCTGACCGCGCTGGAGCGCAGCACGGTCGATGCGAATGCCCGAACCGGCGGTCGCCGCGACAAGCTCGTGCAGAGGGCGCATCGCACGTTGTCGTTCCAGCTCTCGGGCGCCCAGGTGGGTATTTCGATCACCACGTTGATCACCGGATATCTCGCCGAGCCGCTGGTGGCGCGTCTGCTGGAGCCGGTCTTCACGGCGATGTCGTTGACCCGTGACGTTTCCGGCGGCCTGGCGTTGGCGCTGGCGCTGTTGATCGCCACGTCGGTGTCCATGGTGTTCGGCGAACTCGTCGCCCAATATCTCGCAGTGGCCAAGCCGTTGCCGGTCGCTCGCGTGGTGGCAGGTCCCCAGGTGTTGTTCTCGGCGCTGTTCACGCCGCTGATTCACTTGACCAACGGCACCGCCAACTGGATCCTGCGCCGGCTGGGCATCGAGCCCGCCGAGGAGTTGCGCTCTGCCCGTTCACCGCAGGAGCTCGGTTCGCTGGTCCGCAACTCGGCTCGACGAGGGTCGCTGGACCCGGTTACCGCAACACTGGTGGACCGTTCGCTGCAGTTCGGCTCGCGGACGGCCGAGGAACTGATGACGCCCCGAACAGAGATCGTGACCCTCGAGGTCGATGACACCGTCGCCGATCTGGTCGAAGCGGCGATCCAGAGCGGTTACTCGCGGTTCCCGATTGTCGACGGTGACCTCGACGAGACCATCGGAATCGTCCACGTCAAGCAGGTCTTCGAAGTGCGACCGGAGCAACACAAAACAACCGGGCTGGCCGGCCTGGCGCAGCCCGTCGCCAGGGTGCCATCGACGCTGGACGGCGACGACGTGATGGCACAGCTGCGGGCCAACGGCTTGCAGACCGCGCTGGTGGTGGATGAATACGGCGGCACCGCGGGCATGGTGACGGTCGAGGACGTCATCGAGGAGATCGTCGGCGACATCCGCGATGAACACGACGAGCCAACGGCCGACGTCGTGCAAGCGGGTCAGGGCTGGCACGTTTCTGGTCTGCTGCGTATCGACGAAGTGGCAAGCGCGACCGGATTCCGGGCCTCCGACGGCGAATACGAGACCATCGGTGGGCTCGTGCTGCAGGAGCTCGGTCACATCCCCGAAGAGGGCGAGTCGGTGGAGCTGACGGCCTTCGATCCGGACGCACCGCTGCAGGACCCGGTGCGCTGGCTGGCCACTGTGTTGCAGATGGACGGTCGCCGAATCGATCAGTTGGAACTGACGAAGCTGGGCCGGCGCGGCGACGGAGAAGACGACGCCGATGGGTGACGTTTTCGGCGTGCTTCTGACCGTGTTGCTGCTGGCTGCCAACGCGTTCTTCGTGGCCGCGGAATTCGCATTGATCTCGGCGCGTCGCGACCGGCTGGAGGCCCTTGCCGAGCAGGGCAAGCACAGTGCGGTCAGGGTCATCCGAGCAGGAGAGAATCTGCCGGTCATGCTGGCAGGGGCGCAGCTGGGGATCACAATTTGTTCGATCCTGTTGGGTCGGGTGGGCGAACCCGCGGTGGCGCATTTGCTGGAGAAGCCATTCGGATTGATCGGCATCCCCGACACCGTTTTGCACACGGTGTCGTTCGTCATCGCGCTCACGATCGTCGTTGTGCTGCACGTGCTGCTGGGCGAGATGGTGCCGAAGAACATCGCGCTCGCAGGTCCGGAGTCGGCGGCCATGCTGTTGGTGCCGCCATACCTGTTGTGGGTGCGCGCCGCGGGGCCCGTCATCGCGTTTTACGACTGGTGTGCGCGTATGATCCTGCGCGCGTTCGGTGTCGAGGCGAAATCTGAGCTGGAGAACGCGGTTTCGACGGTTGAGCTGTCGGAGATGATCGCCGAGTCGCTTTCGGAGGGCCTGCTGGATCCCGAGGAGCACAACCGGTTGTCGAGGGCCCTGCGGATCCGCAACCGCGTGGTGGGCGATGTCGCGGTGCCCGTTGGTGGGGTGCACGCGGTGCCGGTGGCCGCCGACGGTTCCGGGCCGACGGTCGCGGCGATCCAGCGCGCACTGGCCGAGACCGGATACTCCCGTTTCCCCGTCGTCGACCTGTTCGGCGACTTCATCGGATACCTGCACATCAAGGACGTGCTGCCGCTGGTCGACGACCCCAACGCGGTGCTGGACTCGTCCATGGTGCGCCCGCTGCCGCAGGTGTCCGCGTCGTTGCCGCTGCCCGATGCGCTGTCGCGGCTGCGGCGCGACAACAGCCACCTGGCGCTGGTCACCGATGTTGACGGTGTGGTCTCGGCGATGGTGGCGCTGGAAGACCTGGTCGAAGACCTTGTCGGCGCGGTTCGTGACGGGACGCACAGTGCCTGAGTCGGTGCTCGACGAGACGGACTGGCTCGACCGTGAGCGGATGCACCACAAACGGGTGGACGGCTTCTGTGAGCCGCATCGCAGGCGGGCCAGGGCAGCCGAGGCCCACCCGGTTTGGGACTTCCTGTTCACCTACTACAGCCTGCGACCGCGGCAACTACGGATCTGGCACCCCGGCTTCGGCGTGGCGCTCGGCGGCGCGGCGGCGCAGCGCTACCTCGGCCGCAGCGGCTACAACCACGGGCGCGACGGTGTGACGGTGACGCGGGAACACCTGCTGGCGCGTGCCGACACGGTGCGATTCATCGACCGGCTGCTGCGCGCGACGGCATCCCGCCCGGCACGGCTGAACTGCTTCGGCCTGCACGAATGGGCGATGGTCTACCGGGTTCCGACGGTACGACACGCCCAGGTGCCACTGCGGCTGGGCGTCGCGGGCACCGATGCCGTTGTCGAATCAATGCCGTTGCGGTGCAGCCACTTTGATGCATACCGCTTCTTCACTGAGCTGGCGACGCGGCGCAACGCCGAGGAGCTCACCCGGGACAGCCAGGTCGCGACGGAACAACCGGGCTGCGTGCACGCCGCGATGGATTTGTATAAATGGGCCTTCAAGCTCGGCCCTCTGGTGGAGTCGGAGCTGGTGACGGACTGCCTCGAGCTGGCGGCTGATGCCCGTGCACTGGACATGCGCGCCAGCCCCTATGATCTCCGCGACTACGGATTCGCGCCGATCGCCGTCGAAACGCCGGCCGGTCGTGCCGAATACGTCCGGGCACAGCAATGCGTTGTTGAACGGGCCGCACCGTTGCGGGCCATCCTGGCCGACCGGTGTGACGCGCTGCTCAGCACCGCGGCGAGCCGCGCATAACACCGTGCGCTGGCGAATAACTGCAGTTACCCATGGGTAAGCTGGATCGACGGCTCTAGGGAGGAAACATGACCGATCGCGTGACGGTGGGGAACTTGCGCGTCGCCCAGGTGTTGTACGACTTCATCAACAACGAGGCGCTTCCGGGCACCGATATCGACCCTGACAGCTTCTGGGCGGGCGCCGACAAGGTCGTCACCGATCTCGGCCCCCAGAACCAGGACCTGCTCGCCCGCCGTGACGACCTGCAGGCGCAGATCGACAAGTACCACCGCCAGCACGTCATCGAGCCGATCGACCCCGACGGCTACAAACAGTTCCTCACCGACATCGGGTATCTGCTGCCCGAGCCCGACGACTTCACCATCACCACCGCGGGTGTCGACGACGAGATCACCACGACGGCAGGCCCGCAGCTGGTGGTGCCCATACTCAACGCGCGGTTCGCGCTCAACGCGGCCAACGCGCGATGGGGTTCGCTGTACGACGCGCTGTATGGCACCGACGTGATCGGTGAGGACGACGGCGCCGAGAAGGGCACCGGCTATAACACCGTCCGCGGCGACAAGGTCATCGCCTACGCGCGTCGGTTCCTCGATGACGCCGCACCGCTGGCGTCGGGCGCGTGGGACCAGGCGACCGGCCTCAAAATCGACGAGGGTCAGCTTCTGATCGATCTTGGCGAGGGGCTGTCGACCGGGCTGGCCGCACCGGAGCAGTTCGTCGGGTACACCGGCGAGCTCGGCTCGCCCACGTGGTCCGTGCTACTGAAGAACCACGGTCTGCACATCGAGATCCTCATCGATCCCGATTCCCCCGTCGGTTCCACCGACGCCGCGGGCATCAAGGACGTCGTGCTGGAGTCCGCGATCACCACAATCCAGGATTTCGAGGACTCGGTGGCCGCCGTCGACGCCGACGACAAGGTGCTCGGCTACCGCAACTGGCTGGGCCTGAACCGCGGCGACCTCAGCGAAGAGGTCACAAAAGGTGACAAGAAGTTCACCCGCGTCCTCAACGAGGACCGCACCTACAGCACACCGGACGGCGGTGAGCTGACGCTGCCCGGGCGCAGCCTGCTGTTCGTACGCAACGTCGGCCACCTGATGACGAACGACGCGATCGTCGATGCCGAGGGCAATGAGGTGCCCGAAGGCATCCAGGACGCGTTGTTCACCAGTCTGATAGCGATGCACGGTCTCAAGGCCAGCGACGGTAACGGGCCGCTGGTCAACAGCCGCGCGGGCTCTATCTACATCGTCAAGCCGAAGATGCACGGGCCCGACGAGGTGGCATTTACCTGCGAGCTGTTCAGCCGCGTCGAGGACGTGCTCGGGCTGCC
>JAVRPX010000287.1:0-6906 GCA_032161985.1 Mycobacterium sp. | reverse complement strand
CGACCAACAAGGCGTCGGCTCGATCGTCCTCAACCAGAAGTACCGACAGACACTGTCCCACCGCTGTCCGGGCGACACGACTATCCGGCGCAGGGGTGTCTTGCGGGTACTGCGGCGCGCGCATGGGTCATCACGTCCTTAACGTAACGTCACCCCGGTCGCGCTGACCCTTCTTCAGTGACAACCTCCCGACCATACCGACTTCGCCCATCGACTACACCGTGGAGGCACTAGCCCTCCGAGAGCGGACGATTTTCGCGCACTCCGCGATACATGCCCCACCGGACGATGAGCGGCATCAGCACGCGGTCGAACGACCATGCCGGGAAGCGGAAGGCCCGTCCGTTCGGCGCGAACACCTCGAGACCGTCCCGCTGCGGACCGAGCACCGAACCCCATCGCCGCTTCGGCGGGCGGTAACTGCGCAGCGGTCGTCCTTCGAACTCCGCGCGAACGTTATGGGCCAGCAGCCCGTCGGCCCTATTGCGAGCCGAGGTCCGAAGCGGATCGGTCGCCGCGACGTCGCCGACCGCGAATACGCCCCGGTGACCGGGAACCTGTAGTTCCGGAGTCACCCGAACGAAGCCGTGTTCGTCGAGCAGCTCCGCAGGCAACCAGTCGGTGTTGGGCCGCACCCGTCCGATCGCCCAGAGCACGGCGTCGGCCGCCGTCGGGGGCTGACCGGTGCTCCAGTGGATCGGTTCGCTGGTGATCTGATCGCACGCGAATCCGTCTGGTATCACTGCGCGGTGGCCAGGATGTAGCACCACCCCGACTTCGCCGAGGCGCTGCTCGACGCGTTCCCAGGCCCGAGGGTGATGCTGGAGCAGGGCGCGATCTCCCGGGAAGTAGAGGTCGACGCGCTTCTGCGGCCAGGTCCTCGCCAGATTGGCTGCGCTGCTGACGGCCGCAGCACCGCCGCCGACGACGACCACCCAACTCGCGCCGGCCAGGCGGTCGTGGGCGGCGCGAAGCGCGGCCCCGATATCGTCTGCCGACTGGAAGCTCGGCTGGCGCCAGAATCCGTTGGCCACTCCCGTCGAGATGACCAACGCGTCGTAGCCTTCGGCCGAGGTCGATCCGTCGTCATGTCGGACGACGACGGTGCGGGCGGAAAGGTCGACCCCCGTCAATGTGCCGTGGACAGTCCGCACCCGGTCCAAGCCGCGGAACCTGTCGAACGGGATCCAATTGGCGCGCGCCCACTCGTGTGGGCGGGATAGCCGCCAGCCCAGCTCCTGCCCACTCACCAACGCCGGTTTGGCCGAGATTCCGACAACCCCGGCGTGGCGGGCCAGTCTGATCGCGGTGAGCACGCCGCTGTCGCCGAGTCCCGCGATCACGACGCGCTTGTGGCTGGTCATGACGACACGCTGACATACGAAGAGGGGCACCCGCTACGGGGGTGCCCCTCTCGTTGAGATGCGCTTGTCAGTGGCTCGTGTGCACGCTCGTGTCAACCTGCGGCACGTTCACTTGCTGCTGGATGTCGTGGACCCAGTCGTGGTGAACTGAATCGGCCTGGGCGGGTCCTGCGAAGCCGAGGACGGCTGCTGCCAGTCCGCTGGCGATCATGGTGGCAAATCCGAACTTCTTCATTTTGGTGCCTTCTTCTTTCTCTGTCTTTCGGATGTCTTGTCGGCCTGTTGGTACTTCCTCTTCGCCGATCTGACTGCTCAAACCACCAGGTCAGAGGTTTAATTCCGGTGGCAGAAATTGATTGGCGGTTGGCAGGAATCGGCCACATATCCGCCCCCGCCCTTGTGCCGTGGGCCACAGTTCGGCAAAGGATCGCTAATTTGGCGGCGCCGGTTGCAACTGCTGGGCGAGTTGGCGCAGATCGGCTGCGACGAGCGTCGGCCGCGGCAAGCCGTCGAGCTGTAATGGCGCGTTGCCCTGCCGGGTGATCAGCGCCCCGCTGTAGCCGGCGCTTTGCGCGCCGATGGTGTCCCACACGTGCGCGGCGATCATCATGCACTCTGTCGGAGCGACCTCGAGTTCGCGGCAGACGTAGTCGTAGACATCCTGGGCGGGTTTGAAGGTGCGGCGTGCGTCAACGCTGAACTGACGCTCAAAGTACCCGCCGAGTCCGGCGCTCTCCAGCGGGCTGGGGACCCCCGGGTTGGACGGTGAGTTCGTCAGGGTAACCAGCCGAAACCCGTCATCGCGCAGCGTTGCGAGGCCGTCGGCGACCTCGGGATGCGCGGGCATCGTCATCATGGCTTGCTTGATGCGGTCCAGATCCCCGTCGGAAATCCGCGTCCCGTGGATTTCTCCGAGCATCCGCAGCACGCCCTGGCCAAGGGTGAAGAAATCGACGTAGCAGCCCGAAAGGGCAGTGGTCATCGAATACATGACGAGCTGGCCAAACCATTCACGCATCACCCGCGCGTCGCCGAAAATCTGCTCGAAAAGCGGTGACAGGGCCTCGATATCGATCAGGGTTTCGTTCACGTCGAAAACGAGCACTGACGGGGTTGCGGTCATCGGCCTCCGATCGCTGCGCTGCGCAACTCGGCATAGGAATCTTCGATTGCGTCGGCCAGTCGCGTCACTTCGGGCAGGGCCGTCGGGTCGACGCACAGTCCGATCCCGATGTCCCCCGCACAGGAGATCGCGGAGATCCGCAGAGCGTGATGCAACGCCGGCTCCGAGGACGAGAACAGGTTCAGCACCCGACGTCCCGCGACGCCGACAGGAATGACGGGGCCGGGCACATTCGAGATGGACACGCTGAATTCCTTTGCACTGCCAGCGAATCGCTTGACGGCGCTGTCGACGTGCTTGAGCCGGCCAAGGGCGTGGAACAGGTCGTAGAGTTCCTCGGCATCGCCGAGCTGTTTGCGCTGGCCGGTCTCGGCGCTGATCCGGTCGAGCCGCGCCAGCGGATCCGCCTCGCCCAGCGGCAGGTCGACGTTCATGAACGAATCGCGGTTGCCCAGGTCGCTCGCCACCTCGTCGCGGTGGTGAAGGCTGACCGGAATCTGTGCGCGCAGGTGCCTGCTGGCGGTGTGGCCGAGCCACTCCCGGAGGCCGCCTGCAACGATCGCGAGGAGGACGTCGTTAACCGTGGCGTGCGCAGGACGCGAGCCACCGATCGCCTTCAGGTCCGCCAATGGTGCGACCGCGAACGCCAATTCACGCGAGCCGGTGATCGTGCAGTCGAAGGGCGAGCGTGAGCCGCGGTGGCCGAGCTCACGAAGCAGCGCGCCTGGCATCCGCACCGCCTCGATGAACGGTCCCCGCTCGGTCGGCCCGCGAAGGCCCGGCCGGGCCCGGGCCCGTTCCGGGGGTTCGGGGTGCGGATCCCACAGGACGGCGTGCAGGAAGCGAACGCCGGCGATGCCGTCGGCCATGGCGTGATGGATTCGGACGGCGATTGCTTCGCTGCCGTCGGCAAGCGGCCCGATTACATCGAATGTCCATAGCGGTCGTCCGCGATCAAGGTGTTCGGACATCAGTTCGCTGACCGCTTTCCACAGGTCGGCCCGCGAAACGCAGTTCGGTGTCGTGCGCAGCCGGACGTGGTCGCCGATGTTGAATTCGCCGGCCTGGACCCACCGCGGCTCGGGCCCCGAGGTGTCGACGCGCTGCGTCGCGCGCGGTTGCGTCGGCAGCCGCGTCGCCACTGCTGCCTGGAGGGCGTCGATGTCGAGTGGGCCCGCACCCGGCTCGAGGACGACGAGCTTCAGGGTGTGGCCGGTGATGACCGCCGATTCGACCCCGAGAATGTGGGCGTCGTCAGCCGAGAGTCGATCGGGGTCGTCCTCGCGGGGCATCGCGCCCAGTGTAGGAGGCCCCGAGGGAGAGCGCGGCCGCTTTCAGCTGAGTGACAACGGGTTTGATGCTCAGGTAACCGGCACTACTTTGAATGGGTGCAACGTCGACGCCTGGAACCGCCTGCGGGACCCGTCCTGGCCGAGGACGACGGCGCACTCCTGCACGCTCGCGGAATTCGCTACGGGCGGGCCGCCCGCTTCGAGGCGCCAAAGCCCATCGGCCCGTGGTCCGACGTCCTCGACGCCACCACGCGTGGACCGGCCTGCCCGCAGCTACCGTCCCGGCTGGAGTGGGTGACAGGCCCGGTCGTCGAAAGCCTCGCGATGAGCGAGGACTGCCAGGTGCTCTCGGTGACGGCGCCCAGCGACGCGAAGGGGCTGCCCGTCATGGTCTGGTTGCATGGCGGCGCATACGTATCGGGCGGCGGTGAAGCGCCGAAGTACGACGCCGAAGAGCTTGCACGCCGCGGCCGAGTCGTCGTCGTCAGGGTCACCTACCGGCTCGGCGTCTTGGGATATCTCAGCCCGAGCGGCGTAAACAATCTCGGTCTTCGGGATCAGATCCTGGCGCTGCAGTGGGTGCACGACAACATCGGTGCCTTCGGCGGAGATCCCGACCGGGTGACGGTATTCGGACAGTCCGCAGGCGCGGATTCGGTGCTCTCGCTGATGCTGTGCGAGCAGACGACCGGGCTGTTCCAGCGCGCCATCATGCAGAGCGCGCCGCTCGGGGTGCGTGACGGTCGCGACCCGATGACGGCTGCGATGCGGTCAGCCACGAACGCGATCACCACAGGCGAAGTACTGGACGCCCAGACCGCGGCAGTCGCGGCCGCAGCGCGCTTCGGATTGATCGGCAGTCTGCCGTTCAGCCCGATCATGGGATCAGACCCACTTCCCCCCGGTTCAGACGCCGACGACCGGCTGGCCGACGCGGCGCGGCGGATCGAGCTGCTCGTCGGCTACACCCGCAACGACGGCGCACCGTTCGTCGCCTTGGATCCCCGCATTGCGCGGCTAAAGCGCTTCGGCCCGGTGGGCGTTGCGACCGAGCGGGCCGCCTCGGCTGCGTTGACGCGGCGGGTGTTCGGCATGCCGGCCCGACGACTCGCCAAAGCCTGGCGCAGGAATGGCGGTCGCTGCGCGACGTATCGGGTGGACTGGGCGCCGCCGCGCGCGCCGCTGGGAGCCTGCCACTGCATCGAACTGCCCTTGCTGTTCGACGCGCCCGCGTGGGCCGATGCGTCGATGCTCGGTGGCGGCCCTGTCGACGAGCGTCTCGCCGAGACCATGCGTCGCAACTGGAGCGGCTTCGCTCACCACGGCGTCGACGGACTCGATTCGCCAAGCCGCCGTCGAGACATCCATTTCTGAATCAGGGACGAACCGCCGTCACGGCATCGCTTCAGCCCACGCGATGTGTCCTTCATAGCCAAACGAATTCGCCATGGCGCGGTAACGCTTGCGTAGGTCGCGGTAGGCGGTGTCGTCGTTGCGAGCCTTCGCAAGCAGCGTTCTCAACCGCAGCACCGTGATGTCGCGGCACTCTGCGCAGAACTTGGCCGACGCGCTGGGCTGTGCGCCGCAGGAACCACAGATCAGCCCCGACGCGGTCAATTCACCGTCGCCATCCCCGCTGAGGTCCACATCAGCATCGTGTCACTGCTGGTCAACGATGTCCGCAATATCGTCGAGCCGCTCAGGGTGTGACTGCGTCGATCGCTCTGTAGATGCGCTGCTCGCTGACCGGCCGTGCGGTACCGAGCTGTTGGGCCCACAGGCTGACGCGCAGCTCCTCGATCATCCGCCCGATGTCGCGGACATCGTCGGCGGCCGCGCGTGCCGGTGAAAGAGCTTGCCGCAGCTCGTCGTACGCGGCTTGCACGGCATGTACGCGTGCCATCCTGTCGCGGTCGGCGTTGACGCCCTGCGGCAACCGCTCGAGTCGCCGGCTGACGGCGGTGAGATAGCGGGTCAGGTCGCCGAGATGCGTTGCGCCGGTCGAGGTGACAAAGCCGCGCGGCATGAGCCGGTCGAGCTGTGCGCGGATGTCGGCGATCGATTCGGCCTGCACCGGGGGTGGCGTAGCGGGCAGCGCCACCTGCACCTCGTGTGCGGCGGCGAGCACCTTCTCGACCCGGCCGATGATGTCGAGCGTCGCCGAGGCCAGCCCGTCGGCCACCCGCTGGCGCAGCGCGGCGAACTCGGAACGGCTCCACACGGGAGCTGGAGCCAATACCGCAACCGCTGAGTCAGCGCAGTCGTCAAGCAGAGCGGGTAACGATCCATCTGGATTGGCGCCGAGAACCAGACGGGTACGGGGATTCAGCTGGCGTTCAATGGTTTTGACTGGCGACGTCACCGAAAGCCGCAGCAGCCGACGGACACCGGGTCCCATCGCGGCGTCCTGCTCGGCCGTCGTTGCGAATACCCGGATGTCCACCGCGCCGCCTGAGTCGACGAATGCCGGGTAACCGCGCACGGTGTGTCCGCCGCTGACGCGCTCGACGGTGCGCGGCAGCTCATCGATGTCGTCGGGCCAGCCGCGCAGCCCGCTGCGTTCCAGCCCGTCGGCGACCGCCTCCGCGACGGCCTGCCTGGCCGGTGCCGCCAATTGCTGCTGCAGAGCCTCGAGGTCCTTGCCCCGCGCCACCTCGGTGCCGTCAGCGGACTCGACGGCGAACTTCACCCGCAGGTGCGAAGGGAGCTTGTCAAGGTCGAACGCGTCGATCGGGACAAGCACGCCGCTGCGCCGGCGCAACGCGCGCTGCAATGACTGCAGCAGCGGGTCCGTTCCCAGTTCGAGGTCGGCAAGCACCGCGCGGGCGGTGTCAGGTGCGGGAACGAAGTTGCGGCGCAAGTCTTTTGGAAGTGAGCGGATCAGCGCGGTGACCAGTTCCTCCCGCAGCGCAGGCACATGCCAGGCGAAGTCATCGCCGCCGAGGCGGGCGAGCACCTCGACCGGCACGTGCACTGTGACACCGTCGTCCTCGGCGCCCGGCTCGAACCGGTAGGTCACCGGCAGCGACAGGTCGCCCGCCTGCCAGGTGTCCGGCTGATCGTCGGCAGCCTCCTCGGTGCGCAGGAGGTCGTCGCGGGTGAACGTCAGCAGCTCCGGCGTGCGCTG
>JAVRPX010000286.1:0-5126 GCA_032161985.1 Mycobacterium sp. | reverse complement strand
GCGGCGTACTGCACCCCGACCCGAAGCCCGCACGCGTTGTTCGGATCGACCCCGGCCCCCGCCTTCTGCGCCCACAAGAACCCCGCCTGGAAGTACGTCACGAAGTCCGCCTGGTCCTCGCGCTCCTTCGTGTCGGTGAACGACGACATCCCGACGTTGAAGTCCCCGGCTCGCACCGACGGGATGATCGCCTCGAACGCCGTCTCCCGATACTCCGGCACCAATCCCAGCGTCCGCGCAATCGCATTCATCAGGTCCACATCGAAGCCCACGATCTGACCCGAGGTGTCCTTGAATTCGTTTGGCGGATAAGGCGTATTGACCCCGATCACCAACCGGCCCGTCGACCTGATCTCGGCAGGCACCGTCGCCGCGATCGACTCCACCGCACCCGGCGCGGCCGCCGGCGTTGCCGTCGACGAACTCTCCGCGACACTCGCCGGCCGCGTGTCCCCTCGCTTCGGCCCGCCCCACAACTGCCACGCCCCGACCAAGCCCGCCGCAATCACCAACACTGCGACGCCCGCCACCGCCATCACCCGCCGCGACACCTGCAGCCTCGGCCGCGCCCGCTGCGCCGAATGCCGCCCACTGCGACCCGTCGTGCGCACCGGCGTCTCCAGCGCCCGCCGCGCCGCGGCGGCCAACTCGCCAGCCGTCTGATACCGCTTCGCCGGCTTCTTGGCCATGCCCTTGGCGATGACTTCGTCGAACGCCTTCAACTTCGGGTCGATCGCCGACGGCCGCGGCACCGGCGCCGTCATGTGCCCGGCGATCTGCTGCTCGAGACTGTCCGCCGGATAAGGCCGCTCGCCCGTGATGCATTCATAGAGCACACACGTCAGCGCGTAGATGTCCGATCGCGGATCGACCTGCCCCGCCTCAAACCGCTCCGGGGCCATATACGACATCGTTCCCAGCGTGCTGCCCGCCGTGGTCAAGCCTTTATCACCCACCGTGCGGGCCAAACCGAAGTCGATCAGGTACACGAACTCACGCGGAGTGATCAAGATGTTCGACGGCTTGATATCCCGGTGAATCAGCCCCGCTTCGTGAGCGGCATCCAACGCCGTCGCGACCTGCTCGACCACCGACACCGAGAACGCAGGGTCGAGCGCTGTCTCGGTGTCCTCGAGGATCGTCCCCAGATTGCGGCCCTCGATCAGCCGCATATCCAGGTAGAGCCGCCCGTCGATCTCCCCGAAACCGTGGATCGGCACCACGTGCGGGTCGTTGAGCGCGGCCGCGGCCTGCGACTCCCGCCGGAACCGTTGCTGAAACGTCTCGTCGGCCGCCATGTGCGGGGGTAGGAGCTTTAGCGCGACGATGCGGTCGGTTTTGGTGTCGTACGCCCGGTAGACCTCGCCCATCCCGCCACGGCCGATCAACTGCTGCAGTTGATAGTGCCCGAATGGCGTCGCATCCACCGTTTACTCCTCGGACGCGGCTGCCCCCGCGTCGTGTGTGGATTGAAGCTACACCACTTTGCCAGCGACGTCCTCGCGCTGGTCAGGCCGGGTGGATTGGACATACTGTGAACGCATGACAGATCAGACAGCTGCGGTCACCGTCTCGCATCCGCCGGAGGGTCTCCTCCGCGTCGTCAACCCCGCCCTGAAATTCCTACTGCGCACTCCGCTCGCCGGCCCCATGCGCAAGCAGCTCATGGTGCTGAGCTTCACCGGCCGCAAGTCGGGAAATCCATACTCGATTCCCGTCAGCGCGCACCTCATTGACAATCAGCTCTACGCCCTGGCAGGCGCACCCTGGACGAAGAACTTTCGCGGCGGCCGCCCCGCCGAGGTGTTGCTCAACGGCAAGTCCACCAAGATGAACGGTGAACTCATCGTGGATCCGGCCGTCGTCTCCGAGCTGTCCCATCGCCTTGCCGACTCCTATGGCGTCAAGCAGGCACAGCGGATGATGGGGTTGGGGTTCCGCGAGCAACGAATCCCCACCGTCGAGGAGTTCAAGGAAGCCGCAGAACGCGAAGGCATCGTCGCCGTCAAGCTGACGCCGGCCTAGACAGCCACTCGCGAGTCAATCGCTCAGTCGCCAAGGTCAGGAGCTCATCAGCCCGGCTGATCGAGCGCCGACGGTCCGGCTCCAGATCGCTGAGCGTGTAGACGCCTGCGAGTCCGGCGGTGTCGACTTCGGCCGCGTCCAGCGTCGACACACCCGCAACGGCGAACGTCGGTACGCCATGGGCGCCTGCGCGGCGAGAAACACCCACCGCGGCCTTGCCCCGCAAGGATTGGTGATCGAGCGAACCCTCGCCAGTAATGGCGGCGCAGGCGCCCACTAGGTGCTTGTCGAGCTCGATGAGGTCGAGGATCACTTCGATGCCCGCACGCATCTGCGCACCCAGCACAGCCATCGCGGCGAAACCGACGCCGCCTGCAGCGCCGGCTCCAGCTGCCGTTCGGCAGTCGTTCCCCGTCGCGCGCTCGACGACGTCTGCCCACACCCGCAGCGCGCCGTCGAGCTCACTCACTTGCTGCGGGTCCGCGCCCTTCTGCGGTGCATAGACGTGCGCCGCGCCCAATGGGCCGTAGAGCGGGTTGTCGACATCGACGGCGATCGTGAAAGCGGCGGAAGCGATTTCGGGATGCAGCCCGGTGAGATCCAGCTGCGAGGCGTTACCGATGTACCGCCCTCCGCGATCCAGGCGCGAGCCGTGCTCATCACGCGCGATGGCACCGAGCGCGGCGAGAAAGCCCGCCCCGCCGTCGGTGCTCGCGCTGCCACCGACGCCGATGACGATGTCGCGGCATCCGCGCTCGAGTGCCTGCAGAACCACCTGTCCGAGGCCATAACTGGATGCGGTCACGGGAGCTGCTACGCCACCCGGCAGTCGCTGCAAGCCACAGATCTCGGCCATCTCGACCACCGCGGTTTTCCCACTGCGTGCGTACGCCGTGAGGACCACCTGACCCGTCGGTCCCGCGGCATAAACGGGAACCCGCTCGAACCCCGCGGCGACGGCGGTTTCGAGCGTTCCGTCGCCGCCGTCCGCTACCGGGCACTCCACTATCTGCAGTTCGGGATTCGCGCGCTTCACACCAACAGCCATTGCCCGCGCGGCTTGCCCTGCCGTCAGTGAGCCTTTGAACTTGTCGGGCGCGATCACCACGCGGCGCCCCGTCGTGTCTTGCAACGGCATGCACGGTCCCTTCTCATTCCGCGATGCGGAATTGATGTTTCGTCGGTGGAAACTCAATCTTGCCAGTTGTCACCTGCACCGGCTAGCCCCCCGAAGGGGTAGCTGCTAGCTGCAATCTTGCTAAGGGAAGCCATGTTTGCGGACAAATCACCCTTGACAAGCCGCTGCCCCAACCGGTTCACTTTGTATACAGCGATAGTTTAATTCCGCATTATGGAACGGAGTGCCCGATGACCACACTGTACGGCGCACTTGCGATGTTCCCCCTCGGCTGGGCTTTCGCCGGTTATGCCCTGGTCTCGCGACCTGGCAGCACAGAAAGGAATCCGTGGTGAACGCCACCTACACCGTCAACTGCTCGATCCTGCTGACCGACCTACCGCTGCTTGACCGACCGCGCGCGGCCCGAGACGCCGGCTTCGAGGCGGTCGAGTTTTGGTGGCCGTTCGATTCTCCGACGCCGTCGGACGCCGATGTCACCGCCTTCATCCGCGCCATCCAGGATGCCGGTGTGCAGTTGACCGGCCTCAACTTCGCTGCCGGTGACATGCCGGCCGGCGATCGCGGGATCCTGTCCGATCCCGGACAGACGCGGGTGTTCCGCGATAACGTCGACGTCGCCGTCGGCATCGCCGAGACGTTGGGAACGCGGGCCTTCAACGCGCTCTACGGCAATCGCATTGCGACTTCCTCACCCGAGACTCAGGACTATGTCGGGGCCGAGAACATCGCCTACGGCGCACGGGCGGCTGAGCGCATCGGCGCGACGGTGCTCGTCGAGCCGGTGAGCGGCGCACCGAACTATCCGCTCAAGACGGCCGAGGACGTCATCCGCGTGATCGACCGGGTAGAGAAGGAATACGACGCGATAAACGTGCGACTGCTCGCCGACTTCTACCACCTCCACGTCAACGGCGACGACATCAACAAGGTGATTCGCTACTACGGCAACCGAATCGGGCACGTACAAATTGCCGATGCGCCTGGGCGCGGCGAGCCCGGCACTGGCGAGATCCCGCTGGACATCTACCTGGCGCAGCTGGACGCCCTCGGCTACGCGGGATACGTCGGCCTCGAATACAAGGCGACCAGACCCGACACGTTCGACTGGCTGCCCCCTTCCGAGCGCGGTGCGCGCAGCGTCACCGCCTGATCACCACAGACACACGCAGAAACGAGGATCCAATGAGCACAATCGCTTTCATCGGGCTGGGAATCATGGGCGGCCCGATGGCATCCCATCTGGTCAAAGCAGGGCACACCGTCATCGGCCGCGATCACACGCCGCAACGCATTGCCGCTCTGGTCGAAGCGGGCGGCACATCCGCTGAGTCGACCGAACAGGCGGTCAAGGACGCCGACGTCGTGGCGATCATGGTGCCCGACTCGCCCGACGTCCAAGCTGTGCTGCTCGGCGACGACGGAGTCTTCGCCCACGCCCAGCCGGGCACCCTGGTGATCGACTTCTCCAGCATCCGGCCGGACGTCACCAAGGAGCTGGCCCAGATTGGCGCCGAGCGCGGCCTGCGGGTCCTCGACGCACCGGTGTCCGGCGGCGAACCGGGCGCCAAGAACGCCGCGCTGTCGATCATGGTCGGTGGGTCAGAGGCTGATTTCGCCGCAGCCAAGCCGCTTTTCGACGTTGTCGGCAAGACGATCGTGCACGTCGGCCCCAACGGGTCCGGCCAGACCGTCAAGGCGGCCAACCAGCTCATCGTCGCGGGCAACATCGAGTTGCTCGCGGAGGCAATCACCTTCCTGCAGGCCTACGGCGTGGACATCGACGCCGCGGTGAAGGTGCTTGGCGGCGGATTGGCCGGGTCGGCCGTGCTCGAACAGAAGGCGCAGAAGATGCTGGACCGCAATTTCGACCCCGGCTTCCGCATCGCCCTTCATCACAAGGACCTCGGCATCGTCACCGCGGCCGCCCGTGAGGCCGGCGTGGTGATCCCACTCGGCGCGG
>JAVRPX010000285.1:0-15175 GCA_032161985.1 Mycobacterium sp. | reverse complement strand
CACGATCCTGACGATGCTCGGCATCACCAACCTGGGCGCGGCCAAGGTGCAGTACCTGACCCAGACCAAGGACAGTCATCGGCTGACCGTGCCGTTGGTGCTCAAGGGCGACGAGGGGACCGCGTACCTCGCCGAGATCGCCGGGCTCGCCAGCGCCGGCGCGGCGGGAAGGCGCGATCTCAACCTCCGCCAGAACTCCATCGCCCTGCTCGAGGCCCTGCTCGCCTTCGCCGCGACACAGGAGATGGACAAGGCGGCGACCGGGGAGCTCGTCGTCGACCTGTCGGTGAATGATCAAACGGCACAGGGTTTCGTCAAGCTCGGCGTGCGCACCCCCGACCTGGTGCGCGTCGACGCGCCGCCGACCGACGCCAAGCCGCTGCAGTTCGCCACGGCACGGGAGCTCGCCGCCACGGCCGTCCCTGGCACCAATGTCGCCGTGCACGACGCCGTCGCCGACCGCCTCGACGCCACACCGATCAGCGAGCTCATCGACGACGTCGTGAGTCCCGCGCACAGCATTGCCCGGTTCCTCGCCGCGCTGACGGTTCTGTCCAGCGCGCCTGCCGACGAGATCGAGTGGGCGTTCCGCGGTGTCCTCGATCTGTACAGCACCCGGCTCGACGCGTGGCTGACCTCGCTGGCCTCGTCGCGGCTGGCCCGTCAGCGGGAGGCTCGTCCGACCGGCGTCCATCTCGGTTGCTACGGGTGGGTCGAAGATCTCCACCCGGACTCGGGCGCCGCGGCCGAAAGCCTCGGTCACGTCGTTGCCCCGTCGCTGTCCCACGCCGTCGCCGCCGCGGTGCTGCGCAGCGGAAGGCAGGCCCATTCCGGTTCCGGCGCATTCGATCTCGACCTCAGCTCGCGTCGGGTCCGGGAGGCGATGGCGATGCTCGAAGGCGTCGCGTCCGGGCAGTCGATCGCCGCGCTCGTGGGTTATCGCATCGAGCGCCGACTGCGCGACGCGGGGCTCGCCGACCTGACCGTGCCGCTGCGCATCGAAGCACCACTGCAGTCACGCGACAGCCAGCGAGACGAACCGGTGGAGTCGATCGCCGCCCGCGACGTCGTCGACGGCGTCAAGCTGCTCACCGTCTTCGCCAACGCGGGACCGACCTGGGAGCAGATCATCACCCGGATCAATGCCGGTGCCCGACGCGCTCGGCTCGAGGCGGTGTTGCACGACGTGGCCGCCAATTACGACGCCGTCACCGATGTGCTGTTTGCGGAAACGCTGCACCAGACCGCGGTCGGCAATCTGGACCGGGCCGGTGCGGCGGCAAGCGCCCTCGATCGGCAGGAGCGTCCGATCGATCCAGACGTCATCCACACGCCGCGCTCAGGAGCGATCGTTGCCAATCGCGTTGTCGTCACGCTTCGTTCGTCGACACCGGCCGCCGACTGGCCGGCCCGGGGACCGCGCGGCGCCGCAGAGCCCCGGCTGGACGGATGGCTCGGCAGCGTGCTCGGGCCCCCCGATGAGCTGTCGGTGCGCGGGCGACTGGTTCGGCCATCCGACGTCGCAGGCGATCCCGACACGGTCACCGACCTCGGTGTGGTCACCGCCGCAGACCTCGAATTGTCGCCGCTGGCACTCGTGCTCACCGCGCAGCGGCCGTCTGCGGGCGGCGTCACCGAACTCGACCATCGCATCACCGCCGTGCTACGGGGCCGCGTCGCCGACCTGACCGGCACCGACAAGGTTGAGTGCGACGACGTCAGCCTCCTGCATACGGTCACCAACTGGGCAGCCCAGCTGGTGGGTGGCTGCCGTCCGCTGGCGCCAACCGATCTCACGCTCGCCGAGGCAGCGGGAACCGTCCTAGCCGGCTCCGTCGACATCGACGACCTGACCGCCCGGGTGAGTGCCGCGGTCGACGCCGTCGACGCGGCGCGCACGATCCTCGGCAACGCCACGCAGACGGCTGCCGGGCTGCGCGGCGCGCTGCTCGATGTGGCCGAACTGATTGGCGGAGAGGCACTCCCAAGCGCGCTGGCCGGTGACCCGACGGAGGTCGAGTCGCTCAGCGCGCAGGTGGCAGACATGGCCGCCCTGCTGGACGCGCGGTCGGCAGCCATCACCGACCTCAGTGAGCGCGCGCTCGGAACCGACGACCCGGTGGCCCGTCAGCTCGACCTTGCCCATCTCGCGTTGGGAGCGCACCAGCCGATGCTGCCGTTGTGCTCGCTCGCGGCACCGGCCGAGCTGGCGGCGTCGGTGTCCGACCGCGCCGCACTCACCGCAGGCGATGACACCGCCGTCACGGCGTGGCTGCAGCGCGCCAGCCTGGTGCGACCCGAGCTCGATCCGCTGGCCGGGCTGCTCACCCACTCCGAAGCCGGCGGCAGGGACGTCGTTGCCGACCTCGCCGTCGGCCAGCTCCCGCACCGTCCCGGCGCGCGGTGGTGCGAGCTGCCCTATGGATCCGAGGGTCCGCCACCGGCAGGCACCGTCGGAATCGTCGCTGTCGCGCCCGACGGCTTCGACCCGACGACGGCAGTGGCCGGCCTGTCCGTCGATGCATGGGCCGATGTCATCCCCTCGACCGAGCACACCGCCGGTCTGACGCTGCACTACGACGCACCCGGCGCGCGCCCGCCGCAAGCGATCGTGCTCGCGGTGCACCCCGATCCGAATCCGAAGCGGTGGGACCTCAACACCTTGATCGACACCGTGAACGAGACGTCGACCCTCGCCAAGCTGCGCACGCTGACCCTGAAGGAGACCGACTCGTTCTCCGGACTACTGCCCGCGCTCTTCCTGCCGAACAACTACACCAGGGACGTGCCTTCGGTGTCGCTTAAGGACCTCGTCACGGTGGCCGAGGCGAATCAGTTGTCGAAGCTCTTCACCGGGATCAAGGGAAAGTGAGTCCAGGCGATGAGTGACATTTGGGCCATGCCGGTCGCCGAACTCGACCTCCAACTGGCCACGTTCCCCTCGGTGGTCACCTGGTCGCGCCTCGAACCGTTGTCGTTGAGCTCCGATCTCAGCCCCGGTCTGCAGGCCCTGCTCGCCGACCCGCTGTGGATGATCGGTCGCCAGTGGCAGTTCGCCGAGCTCCGTGGCGAGGACGGGGGCACCCCGATCTCGTCGATCGCCGAGATCGAACACGCGCCGCTGTCCCGCTTCCACCCTGGAGCGCTGACGGAGAATCCCCCGGCGAACGTCGTTGACCTGATCGACGAAGCCGAGCCGCTCGAGGCGCGTGTCGAGGCCGAAGGCGTGCCTGCGCCTGCCGCCCGCATCCGTGCCGAGGCCGGGCTGCAGCTACTGCGCATGCTCACCGCGGCCGGCCTCGACGCCGCACGCAACAACGTTGTTGCGAAGTGGCGCTTCGGCGACCCCACGACGGTAGACCCGGACCTGCCCGATCGCACCGGCAGCGCCCGTGGCCACGTTTACAGCGGCCGGGTTCCCGACGCCAGGCTCGTCGAAGCCGATATCGGGCCGCTCGACGACGGCACAGGAGGGCCATTGACGGCGCTGCCCGCCGGACTCACCGTCCCCGGTGGGGCGGCCGCCCGCCTCAAGGCCCGCGGCGTGCTCGCCGATTGGTTGCGGTGGTACCGCGGCTACCTCGTCAACAGTGCATCCCCCACTGCCGCACCGGCGAGCTGGATTTCGCATCGGCTTGAGTACGCGTTCGCGGTGCAGGCCGAACTGCCGTCCGGGCGGACGGTGTTGCGCTCCGACGAATACACCTCCGGACGGGTCGACTGGACCGACTTCGACGCCACGGAAGGCGATCTCGGCGCGACCCCCGCCGATCGCGGCGGCACCTCGACCCGTCAGGTCCGGTTGCCCACCCCCGCGACGTTCCCCGGCATGCCCGCCGACCGGCTGTGGGCCTTCGAGGACGCCAGGGTCTATCTCGGCGGTATCGAAGCCGGACCGACGGATCTCGCCAGAATGGCCCTCGTCGAGTTCTCGCTCACGTTCGGTGTCGATTGGTTCGTCCTGCCCGTCGAGGTTCCGGCCGGCTCGGTGATCCGGGTCGAATCGTTGACCGTGCTCGACACGTTTGGGTTCGCGGTCGAGGTCAAGTCCGCCCGCCAGCCCGGTGGGTGGAGCATGTTCGGACTCACCGCGTCGACCGACACGTCATCGCGCGCAGACGTGTTCGTCGTACCTCCCGTCGTCACGCACGTCTTGGAGAGCGACCCGCTCGAGGAGGTCGCCCTGTTCCGCGATGAAATGGCCAACCTGGTCTGGGGTGTCGAGCGCGTCGTGCAGGGTGCGTCGGGCGAACCCGTCAATCGTTCGCGCGCGGCGCCTGCCACCAGCCTCCGCCAGGAGGTTCCCGTCGATCTCGACGACGCGGCGATCGTCTATCGGTTGATGACGCCGGTGCCCGACCACTGGGTGCCCTTCGTAGCCGTGCCGGTGGGCGCGGGACCGCCCGGCGCGGTCGAACTCGAACGACGGCCGCTGGTGCACTTCCGCAATTCCACCGACATCGACGTCACCCATCCGAGGGGCACGCTGCTGCGCACCACGCCGGAGTCAGACGTCGATCACGATCGCCTCCGGATCGCCGAGGAGGAAGTCCCTCGCGATGGTGCGATCGTCACCCGCCGGTATCAGATGGCGCGCACTCCGGAGGGCAAGACAGTGCTGTGGATCGGACGCCGCAAGCGAACCGGTCAGGGCGAGGGCTGGAGTGGTCTTCGCTTTGACACGGCGCTCGCCCCCGGCGCCCTCTAAGTCAGTGGGCGAAGTGCCGCGCTCCGGTCAGATAGAGCGTGATCCCTGCCTTGGCCGCGGCCTCGGTCACGATGTCATCGCGCATCGACCCACCCGGATGGACGACCGCCTTGACGCCGGCCTCGGTCAGCGTCTCGAGCCCGTCGGGGAACGGGAAGAACGCATCGGACGCCGCCACGGCGCCGCGCACACGGTCGCCGCCACGCTCCACCGCGAGCCGGGCCGCGTCGACACGGTTGACCTGACCCATGCCAACCCCGACGGTCGCGCCGTCGGCGGCGATGACGATCGCGTTTGACTTCACCGCGCGGCAGGCCCGCCAGGCGAACTTCAGGTCGGCAAGCGTCGCGGGGTCGGCGGGCGACCCGGTGGCCAGCGTCCAGTTGAGCGGATCGTCACCGGGCGCGTCGATCGCGTCGCGCTGCTGCAGCAGCAGGCCGCCGCTGATCTGACGGAACTCGGCACCGCCAAGCTGCGGCTCAGAGGCGACGAGCACGCGGATATTCTTTTTGCGCGCAAGCACTTCCACCGCGCCGGGGTCATACGCGGGTGCGATGATCACCTCGGTGAAGATGTCGGCGACGGTTTCGGCCATCTCAACGGAGACTGCGGTGTTCGCGGCGATCACACCGCCGAACGCCGACAGCGGATCGCATTCGTGGGCCTTGCGGTGCGCATCGGCCACCGAGACCGACGAGATAGCGATGCCGCACGGGTTGGCGTGCTTGATGATCGCCACGCAGATCTCTTCGTGGTCGAACGCGGCCCGCCAGGCGGCGTCGGCGTCCGTGTAGTTGTTGTAAGACATCTCTTTTCCGTGCAGCTGCTCGGCCTGAGCCAGGCCGGGCCACACAGCGTCGTTGCGGTACAGAGCGGCCTGCTGGTGCGGGTTCTCCCCATACCGCAGCACCGCGGCACGCCGCCACGTCGCCGCGACCCACGGGGGTAACGGCTGTGCCCGATCTTCGGGCGCGAGCACCGATCCCATCCATGACGCCACCGCCACGTCGTACTCGGCCGTATGCCGAAAGGCCAACGACGCCAACTTTTTCCGCTCGTCGAGCGTGAACCCGCCTGCCCGGACCGCCGCGAGCACACCGTCGTAGCCGAGCGGATCCACGACCACCGCGACACTGGGATGGTTCTTCGCGGCGGCTCGCACCATCGACGGGCCGCCGATGTCGATCTGCTCGACGCATTCGTCGATATCGGCTCCCGAATCCACCGTCTCGGTGAATGGATACAGGTTGACGACCACCAGTTCGAACGGCGCGATGCCGAGTTTCTCCAGCGCGGCGACGTGCTCCATCTTGCGCTGATCCGCAAGCAGACCTGCGTGCACGTGCGGGTGCAGTGTCTTGACCCGCCCGTTGAGCACCTCGGGGAAGCCGGTGATCTCTTCCACCGGGATGACGGGAATACCCTTGCCGGCAATGGTTTTCGCGGTTGACCCGGTCGAGATGATGTCAACCCCCGCGTCGTGCAGTCCCTTGGCAAGCTCGGCAAGACCGGTCTTGTCGTAGACGCTGATCAATGCGCGGCGAATCGGCCGCTGCCCATCATTGCCGGTCATCCTATCGTCGCCTTTCGTCCGGTCCAGGTCACGCCGCGGGTGGCCACCGCAGCCAGCACGTCCACCAGAAGTTGTCTTTCGACCACCTTGATCCGTTCGTGCAAGGTGGTCACGTCGTCGTCGTCGAGGACGGGCACCGGCTCTTGTGCGAGGAGCGGGCCGGTGTCTGTTCCCGCATCGACCAGATGCACGCTGCAGCCCGTCACTTTGACCCCGTAGTCGAGCGCCTCGGGCACCGCGTGCGCGCCGGGGAACGCGGGCAGCAGCGCAGGATGGGTGTTGATGATGCGGCCCATGAACCGGGAAAGAAAATGCGGGCCAAGGATTTTCATGAAGCCGGCCGACACCACCAGATCCGGTTCGTGCGCGGCAGTCGCCTCGGTCACAGCGGCGTCCCATGCGTCGCGGTCGGCATGGTCGCCCAGCCGCACGGTGTAGGTCGGCACCGACGCGGCGGACGCGACGTCTTGGGCCCGGCAGTCACGGTCCACACCTACCGCGACAATTCGAGCCGGGAAATCCCCGACCGTGGCGTCAAGCAGAGATTGCAGCAGCGAACCGGTACCCGAAGCGAGCACCACGACCCGTGCCGGTGCGCTCGGGGGCACACGGAGCGGTTGCTGCACGCCTCGACAATAGTGGGTGCCTAGTCGGCGGTTTCACCCTTACCGTCCGGGGTGGCGTCGTCGTCAGCAACGAAATGGTCCTCGGGGTCCGTAAGGTCCTCAGCGACCTCCGGCCGCTCCTCCTCCGCAGGCAGCTCGGGGTCGACGGGCATCTCGACGTCGACTTCGGCCTCGTCGTCGCCGGGCTCTGGCTCGTCCTCGACTATTTCGGGCTCGACTTCGGGCACGGCCACCGGCTTGGCCCGCTTGGGCCGTCGAGCAATGCCGCCCGACATCACCAGCGTCAGCGCACCGATGCCGACGAACCACAGGAAGACGCCAGGCGCAAAGGTCGCCTGGTCGACGCCGATGTCACCGAAGTTGCCGAGCCGGCCACCACCGGCGAACCCGAGCAGCGCCATGGCCAACGCGGCGGTGGCGGCGGCGACGATCAGCTTGCCCAGCGCAGGCAACGGCGGCAGTGGCTGCCGCGCGCACTGTTGCCCGACCGCGACCGCGGACGCCGCCGCGACGATCAGCAGCGCCACCCACACCGGGCCGAGCGGCGGTGACGGCACCGCAGCCAGCACCGGCAGCGCCGGGATGTCGCCGCCGAACACCGTGAACGAACTGAACGTGGCCAGTCCGACATGTGCGCTGGACCCGACCGCCACCGCAGCCGTGCCGATCATCACGTTCGGCGCATACAGCACCGACAGCACGGTCAGGCTGAACTGCCCGAACACCGAGTCGGTGATCGCGTACAGATCGTGCATCGTCGACCAGTGCACGACCAGAGAGCCGACCATCACGACGCCGGAAAGGCCGACCAGTGCCAGCACGCCGGCGGCCGCGGCCCGGAACGCGTCGGGCAACCACTTCGGCAACGGGGACGCTGTCAACGTGCGGCGGCCTACGCGCGACCCGACCCCGATCGCCGCGCCGATCGCATGCACGACCAGCACACCGGCGAACGCCCGCAGCGCGTTCGGTGTCTGCAGTTCGGTTAGCACCGATGCGGCGTCGTGGACGACCGCCAATGAGATCGCGGCGATCAGCAGGGGCCCGCCGAGTGCCGACGCGACCACCCAGCGTGTGACGAACCACGACGACTGCGGCGAGGTGGCCGCCGCGGTGGTGCGCGCGGTGCCCCACACCATCGCCAGCACCGGCAACAACGGCATCACGCCGAGCTCGCGACCGCCGATCGACACCGGCACCTGGTGCACACCTAGCCACATGCTGGCGATCGCGCCTAGAGCGCCGGTCATGTCGCTGTTGGCGATGAGCAGTTGCAGGAGCGTCACCGCCGCGATGACGACCAGGGCCACGACGGATGGCCCGAACGCGACCCGAAGGAGCTCACGCGCCTGGCGTGTCCCCACTGGCCGGTTGTCCACTAGTTGGGCCGCTCCCCCCGCACGCTCAAGCGCGCGAAGTTGACGCACGCGCGGCCCAGATTACGACGGCGGAGGGCCGGACTGCGAGGAAGACGACGGTTGTGCCGGCACCTGTGTCGTCGGCGCGTTGCTCGACTGCGGCTGGCCGTAGGTGGGGAATCCGCTGGGAGGCGTCGGAGGGCCGCCCTGCTGGCCCGCCGAGAATCCGCCCGTCGACGGACCACCCGGGTAGCCGCCGCCGTACGCCGACGGATAGCCAGGGCGCTGCTGTTGCGGCGGGCCCTGCTGATGCGGTGGGCCGGGTTGATGTGGCTGTCCGTAATAGGGTCCGGGAGCGCCGTACTGGCCGTACTGCTGCTGCTCGTAGCGGGGCCGCGGCGCCGGGGGGGTGATGACACCGGCGTCGAACAGCAGCACCGCAACGGCAACGATGGCCTGGACCACGCTGAACCCGATGATCAGGTAGAGGCCCCACTTGATGTCGACGCCCCGGGGCGCGGTGAGCACGATGGAGACAGCCAGCAGAAAGCCCAGTACTGACAGCACCGCGACCAGTGCGGGTGCCGTCTTCTGCTTGGGCACCAGGCCGACGCCGGCAATCAGCGCCCCGAGGAGCGATGCCACCACACCGAGGTCCAGCAGCGTGGGCGTGAAGAAGTCGGTCCCGCTCGCTTCGAACAGCGGGCCGTAGTTCGACAGGTACACCGCGAGGCCAAGCGCCGCCACGGTGGCGGTCAGATACACCGGCAGCTTGCTCGGACCTTCCGCGGCAGGGGCCGCTTCGGGCAACTTGCCGAATTGTTGGGTGGGCGCTGAGAACTGAGTGGTCGGTTGTTGAGCGGGCGGATATCCGGGGCTACCGGGCGGGTAGGTCATGACCTCTCCTGTGCTGGACGCCTGAGCGATTCGTTCACCCACGCTAGCGCACACTCATGTGAAGGCGGTGGCCATCTGCACGTCAGGCAGACACCAGCACCGGCGAATCGGCCGAATCCGCTTCGGATTCTTCAATTTCGCGCACCAGCGGCAGTACCCGCGACCCGAAGTAGGAGATCTCTTCCTGGAAGTGCAGGAAGCCCCCGAGGATCAGGTCGACACCGCGTTTGCGGTACGCCGCAACGCGTTCCGCAATCTGCTCGGGTGTGCCGATCAATTGCGTGCGGAATCCATCGTTGTACTGCACCAAGTCCTCAAACGTCGAGTCGGCCCACATTCCGCGCTTGTCCGATGTCGAGTTGCCGGCCTGTTGCACAGCTGAGCGGAATCCCTCCACGGCGGGACGGTTCGCCTTGTCGACGATCTCTCTGAGGACTTCTTTCGCTTCCTTTTCTGTGTCGCGCGCGATGATGAATCCGTTCAGCCCGAAACGCACCTCGCGATCGGCCTCGCGCGCGTGGTCGCGCACCTCGACGATCTGTTCGGTGACCCCGTCGAAATCCTTGCCGTTGGAGAAGTACCAGTCGGAATAGCGCCCGCCGTTGCGCCGTGCAGCGGTGGAGTTGCCACCCTGGAAGATCTCCGGGTTGGGTCGCTCGGGCGTGTTGAGGGGCTTGGGCTTGAGGGTGAAGTCGTGGATGCGGTAGAAGTCGCCGCGGAATTCAACAGGGTCGTCGTTCGTCCAAAGTTCGCGCAACACCTGCAGGAACTCCGCGCTGCGACGGTAGCGCTCGTCGTGTTCGAGCCACGGCTCGCCAAGGTGAGTGAATTCGTCTTTGAACCAGCCGGACACCACGTTGACGGCGAATCGACCATTGCTCAGGTGGTCCGCGGTGGCGCCGAGCTTGGCCAGCACGGCAGGCTGCCATAGGCCCGGGTGGACGGCGGCGATCACCTTGAGCCGCTCGGTGGCCAGTAGCAGGGCAAGGCTGAAGCTCGTCGACTCGTGCTGGTACTCGGCGCCGTAGCTGGCCTCGTAGCGGACCTGCGACAGCGCGTACTCGAAGCCGTTGTTCTCCGCGGTCTGCGCGAGTTTCTTGTTGTACCCGTAGTTCCAGTCGGTGCGCTGCTCGATGTCGCTGGTGACCAGGCCGCCGCTGACATTCGGCACCCAGTAGGCGAACTTGACGTGGTCGGCGATGCGTTCAGTCGTCATGCTGTGCCATCCCACCAACGCAATGGCCGACCGTCGCGGGTAACGCTCGCGCTGAAGAAAAACCCGACCGAAAGTCAGCTCATCACGATGGGCGTGGCGGGGATGCCGTTGAACCGCGACGACGTGACGGCGGTGTAGGCGCCCATCATGGGGCTGACCACGACATCACCGACGTCGAGCGTCGGCATCGGATAGTTGCGGGCGATCACGTCGGCGCTGTCACACGTCGGCCCGGCCAGCGTGACGGGATCGCAGGCCCCGTCGTCCCCGATGAGCTCGCGCATCGCGAGGATCGGCGGGTGCACGTCCTCGGTCATCACATTGGAGTAGCTGCCGTAGACGCCGTCGTCGAGGTAATGCCACACCTGGCCGTCGCGCTCCGCGGTGCCGACGACGCTGGTGAGCAGCGTCATACAGTCGGCGGCCAGATACCGTCCCGGCTCCGCGAGGAGGGTGAAGTTCTCCCGCGCCTGGCCCAGCGTGCCGTCGATGACGTCGGCGATTGCTTCGATGGTGGGCATCGGCTCGCGGTAGGTGACCGGGAACCCACCGCCGATGTCGATCACGTGACTGCGCACGCCGAGGCTCTCGGCGATGTGCGTGATGAGGTCCAGGGTGTCGCGCAGCGCCGTGCCATAGGGTTGGGCCGACGCGGTCTGGCTGCCGATATGGAAGCTGAACCCGGCGAATTGAACGCCCGCGGCGATGACGTGCTTGACGACCTGCTCGGCGTCGGTCGGGTCGACCCCGAATTTCGACGAAAGGTCGGACTTCGCGGCCGGATTGCGGAACGCCAGCCGTACCAGTAGCTCGATGTCGGTCGGCCGGCCCGCGAATTTCTCTGCTTCACAAGGGTTTTCGACGACGAACGTGCGGATGCCCGCCGCGTAGGCAAGGTCGATGTCGACGGGCTTCTTGATCGGGTTGGTGTGGATGCACCGGTCCATCGGCAGGCCGAGCCGCTGCAGAAGGTCGACCTCGGCACTGGTGGCCACGTCGAAACCGCCGCCGCAAATCGCGATCGTCGACAACACGACGGGATGCGGCGACGCCTTGACGGCGTAGTGCAGACGGAACCCGGGCAACTTGTCCGTCAGCTCTCGGTAGCGGCGGGCGACCAAGTGGGGCTGCAGCACCAGCAACGGTGTGCCGTGGCGTTCGGCGAGCGCGCAAAACCGCGCGGCGTCGGGCCGCAACACCTCACGCAGCTGTGATCGTCGGGACGGGTTCATCGGCCACCTCCTCGGCCGTCGGTCGAGCCCGCACCAGCAGGCCCTTGAACCGCTCGTAGCTCAAGATCGCGAACAGGTAGAACGCGAGGTCGGACACGAGCTTGCCGAAGATCCAGCCGCCGATCGTGTTGTCGAAGATCAGCGGGCCCATGTAGAACGCGACGGGCCGGACGGCGAGGCTGTCGATGAACTCCGCAGGACCGAACTCGACGGCCACACTGCGCAGAGCGAGAAGGTTGGCCGCCAGCACGCGTAACGGCCATCGGCGGTTGTCCTGATCGCGGTAGCTCCAGCGCAGCGCGGTGACGTAGGCGGCCGCGTAGTAACCGGCCGACGCACCGATGGTCGCGGCGATCGCCGCCGCGGCCAGTGAGCCCGTCGCCAGATAAGCGACCGCAGCGCCGCCCAACTCCCCTACTGTTCCGGCGATTTCGCACGGCAGGTAGCGGCGCACCCATTCGCGGACCTTTTTTCCTGTTTTCCACCCAGGTTTCACATCCCGAACTGTTCCGCTTCGGGTGTGCCGACGCGTGAGTAGTGGGCTACGTGTTCTGCCTTCGGCACTACTTGGGCGCTCTCGAAAACGCCGTTGAGCTGCCGAGGGGACCCCGCCCTTGCCCGCCAGACTGGAACACGTTCTAATTCTTGGCATGGACTACGGGCTCGTACTTTTCACCAGTGACCGCGGCATCACCCCGGCGGCAGCGGCCAAGCTCGCCGATGACCACGGCTTTTCCACCTTCTACGTGCCCGAACACACCCACATCCCGGTCAAGCGCCAGGCCGCTCACCCCACCACCGGCGACGAGACACTGCCTGACGACCGCTACATGCGCACCCTGGATCCGTGGGTCAGCCTTGGAACCGCTGCAGCCGTCACCTCGCGGGTTCGGTTGTCCACGGCGGTGGCGCTGCCGGTCGAGCATGACCCGATCACGCTGGCTAAATCGATCGCCACGCTGGATCACCTGTCGGGCGGCCGAGTCAGCGTCGGCGTCGGATTCGGCTGGAATACAGACGAACTCGCCGACCACAATGTGCCACCCGGACGCCGGCGCACCATGCTGCGCGAGTACCTCGAAGCCATGCGCGCGCTGTGGACCCAGGAGGAGGCGTCCTACGACGGCGAATTCGTGAACTTCGGTCCCAGCTGGGCCTGGCCCAAGCCGATCCAGTCGCACATCCCTGTGCTCGTCGGCGCGGCAGGAAACGAGAAGAACTTCAAATGGATCGCCCGCAGCGCCGACGGCTGGATCACCACGCCCCGCGACTTCGACATCGACGAGCCGGTCAAGCTGCTGCAGGACACCTGGGCGGCCGCAGGGCGCGACGGGGCACCACAGATCGTCGCGCTGGACTTCAAGCCAGATCCCGAGAAGCTGGCCCGGTGGGCCGACCTCGGCGTGACGGAGGTGTTGTTCGGCCTCCCCGACAAGTCAGACGCCGAGGTCGCAGGCTACGTCGAACGGCTCGCGGGCAAGCTGGCTGCGCTCGTCTAGCGCGCACCAGCCGAAATTGGCGTGAACTGGCCCCCGCCGGGGCATTACCATGAATCCAGTGACCGGGCCGATCGTCCAAGTCGATACCGCTGCGCTGGAGGCCCTCGCGCGCGAACTCGCAGGGTTGAGCGACCGGCTGATCGGCGAAGGCATCACCCCCGAGTGGCAGCCGGCGGTGCCGCAACCCACCGGTCAGGCCACGGTCGACTTGACCGCCGCCGCCAATCACGTCGTCGGTGAGTGTGCGGCGAACCTCCTACTTTTCGCCGACCAAATCGCCAGCGCCGCAAGGTTTTACCAGCACGTGGACTCCGAAGAGGCGCACTACATCACGACCTCCGTGCAGCCGCCCGGCTAGGTTCTTGCCGCGGTGGTCCAAATGCCGACGCGGTCCCGTGTCGAGGGGTGGACCACCGGTCACCTACGGTCAGCGGCCCTTGGCTGGCAACGCCAAGCAAGTCTCGTCGAGCAACTCTACGGTCAGGCTCAGCAGTCCGTCGGCAGGGCGCCATGGCACGGCGCTGCGTCTGATCAGGCGAACACCAAGTTGTTCGAGAATATTGTCAAGATCCGCGGCGCACTCCATCAACTCGAGCAGGGCGAGAAGATTGCGACCCGAGGCGCGGACGCTATCGACGGGGCGAAGCGCGACGCCATAGCCGCCATCGAACACGCCGAGCACCAGTTCTTCTCGGTGAGTGAGGACCTGACTGTCACCGATCGCCTGCCCCCGATCTTCGGCGCACCATTGGCGCTAGTCCGACAACTACTCACTGCGCAGTTGCAGGCCGATATCCGTTCGAAGGCTCTACTGCTCGTGCAGACAGACCAGAACGTCGCCGATCGACTCATCGGCGTGAGCGCTGCGCTCCGGGAGTTCGACCTGGAGGGCGGCAAGGGCGGCCCCAGTCCCGGCGGAGAGCCGACGATCACCGGTCCGGCAGGCCCACTGAAACAAGACGACGACCAGGCCGATCTGAATGCCACCCTGCCCGGGAGCGATATCACCATCAGCGGCGACGGTCGCAACGGATATCCGACGCTGAATGGCCAGAAGAATCCGCTGGAGATCGAGGGAAACACCCCGGGCAACGATGCCATTCGACCATTGCCGACGGGCACCATCGTCGGACCGGACGCCAAGCAGTACGCGCTGTACAGCGAGGTCCCGTACAAGCTGCCCAATGGGCAGGACAATCCCGAATACGCCACGGCCGACACCACGGTGGTCGATCTCGCCGATCCGTCCAAGGCCGTCGGGGTGCTTCCCGGCATCTCGCAGGCCAGCGGCGCCTATGGTCCAGCGACCAGTCGCATGGTCATCGTCGGGAACACCGGGCCGCACCCGGGTGACCGCACGAGAATGTTGTATATGTCCGATCCCGTCGATCCGGCCAACCCGAACGGCTGGATGACAACGTTGAAGCCGGCCGGCGAGATCAAAGGCCTGGCCGGCGATCGGGAGAGCCAACTCGTATCGCTCAAGGGTGGTGGCTTCATGCTGGTCGGCTCCGACAACTTCAATCCCAACGTTGCCGGCGATCAGCCGATCAGTGCGATCACCGCGTCGACCCCGGAGGGATTGCTCACGGCGCAGGCGACCCCGTTGTTCCCGCCGGGCGCATGGCCGGGTGGCACCGCTCCTTACGGCCCTACCGTCGTCGACACCGTCTATGACCCCGTAACGGGCAGGGAGACCGTACAACTGAGGGTGAGCACCTGGGAGAACCCACCCGGCTGGGACGGGACAGGAGTCAAGCCGTACAACCCGAAGACCTACACAACCTCAGTGACAGTCCAGCAATAACGCAGAAGGAGGCCGGAATGAGTGGCCCACACCAGATGGTCCGAATGCTCACCGTCTTGGCGGCGGCGACCGACCTTGGGGTCGTTCCCGTTACGCCACTGGCCGAGGCTCAACCTGCCGGGTTCCCTGACCTCAATGCGTTCACGGCGGCCCCCACGAACATCGACTTCTCACGCCCGGACAAGTGGGCAAACGGCTACGCGTTCTTCCGCACACCGGACGGAATCAGTTGCATCATCGGAAGCCTCAAACAGTGTCA
>JAVRPX010000284.1:0-2743 GCA_032161985.1 Mycobacterium sp. | reverse complement strand
CGGCCGAAGTCGCCGCCTGTCCAGGCCTTGCCCTTCATGCCCACCATGTAGGCGCCGTCCTCGTACCAGATGCGCGGGGCCGCGCCCTTGAGTTCCTCGGGAAATCGCTCGTAGAAGATGTCGTCGGCGACCGAGATGTGGTTGTCAGCTGAGAAGATCTCGGTGCCTACGGGCAGTCCGACCACGGTTCCGTCCGCGTGGCCGTGCCGATTCTTGGGCGCACCCCAGCCTTCGGCGGGATACAGCGTGGAGGCGGTGGTTGGGGTTGACATCGTTGACACTCCAATCGGGCTGTACTGCAGGGCTGTTCGGTGACTACCAGGCCACCGGAAGTTCGTAGACGCCGTAGGCGAGGCGGTCGTGCTTGAAGGGCACCTCGTCGAACGGGATCGCAAGGCGCAGCGTGGGGATGCGCTTGACCAGTGTGTGGAACACGATCTGCAGCTCGGCACGTGCGAGCTGCTGACCGACGCACTGGTGGCGGCCGTAGCCGAAGCCGAGTTGCTGGCCGACATCACGACCGAGCTCGAGCTTGTCGGGCTCGGGATAGGCGGCCGCATCCCAGTTCGCGGGCGCAAGATCGATGATGATTCCCTCACCGGCGCGGATCGTCTCGCCGCCGATTTCGATGTCCTCGATTGCCACGCGGCGCTGGCCGTTCTGGATGATCGAGAGATAGCGCATCAACTCTTCGGCTGCGTTGGCGATGAACTTCGGGTCATCGGAATCACGCAGCAGCGCTGCCTGTTCGGGGTTCTCCAGCAGGGCAAGCACTCCGATGCCGATCATGTTGGCGGTGGTCTCGTGCCCCGCGATCAACAGGCCGGTGCCCAGCTGCGCGGCTTCCTTCACGCTGATCTCGCCGGCGTTGACTCGTTCGGCCAGGTCCGAAACCGCGTCCTCGGACGGGTTGGCCATCTTGGTTTCGACGAGGTTGATCAAGTACTGGGCCAGGCTCATGGCCCCCTTCTGGCCGTCCTCCGCGGTGGCGTAGCGGGCGAGCCCGACGTTGGCGTGGTGCTGGAAGAACTCGTGGTCTTCGTAAGGGACGCCGAGCATTTCGCTGATCACTCGGGTGGGTACCGGCAGCGCGAGCTTCGTGACGATGTCGGCGGGCTGCGGGCCTGCCAGGATCGCGTCGATGCACTCGTCGGTCACCTCCTGGATGGCGGACCGCAAGCCCTCGACGCGCTTGAAGGTGAACGGCTTTGACAGCATCCGGCGGAACCTGGTGTGCTCCTCGGCATCGGAGGTGAAGACCGACCGCGGCCGCTTGTTCACGGTGGACAGCATGTGCTCGTTCCAGTGTGGGAAGCCGTCGCGCCGGTCGTCGACGCTGACACGCGCGTCGGCGAACAATTCCCGTGCCACCTCGTGGCCGGTGATCAGCCATGGCGTGCTGCCGTCCCAGATCTTCACGCGGGACAGCGGTTTGGCCGCACCCATCTCGAGCATCTGCGGCGGCGGCGCGAACGGGCACATCGCGTCGCGGTCCATCGGGTAATCGGGGACCTCTGTGGTGGTTCCGGTCAACGTGTCGGACATGGAGTTCTTCTCAATCCTCGATGTCGATAGCTAGGGCAGGACAGCCGGTGGCCGCCTTGCGGGTGTTCTCGGCTTGGTCGGGTGATGGATTGTCAGTGAGCAGCACGACGACGCCGTCGTCGTCACGCTGGTCGAACACCTCGCCGGCGTTCAGCACGCACTGGCCTGACGAGACGCATTTGTCTTGGTCGACGGTCACTTTCACGTCAGGGGTGCTCCGTGACGGGCGCCAGCCACATCCCGACAATCGCGTCGATGAGCCCGCAACCGACTGCGCTCCAATTGGTTCGCGGGACATCGGCCCCCTCGGCGAACGCACGCTCGAAGTCGGCGCACGTGTGCATCATCAGGTTGCGCGCCATGATGTTGCGCTCCGTCACGACGGCCATCGGCAGATCTGGCAGGCAGCGGGTGATGCCGTCGACGACCTGCACCAAAGACGGTGATGCGAGCGCATCCTTGATGACGATCTTGTGATAGGCCGGGTCCGTCAGTGCCTGGGCGGCAAAGCGCGCATACCACGTCGGGTTTCCGAGCTGCGCCAGGTGCTCCGTCAGTGAGCACACCAGACAGGCGATCCAGTCCCGCAACTCCGTGGAGTCGCCGGTCACGGTGACCATCCGCTCGAGCAGCCGCTCGATCGACGCCCTGTGCTTCTGCTCGATGGCCCGCACCAGGTCGGTCTTGGTGCCGAAGTGATAGCCGACCGCGGCGTTGTTGCCCTGGCCGGCTGCCTCGCTGACCTGTCTGTTCGACACCGCGAAGACGCCGTGTTCGGCGTAGAGGCGTTCGGCCGCCTTCAGGATTGCCTCTTGCGTGCTTGTGGCCCGATCGGCGCGCACGGTCCTGGCTGTCGTCACAAGGCAAGTGAACTCCGGCTCGCCTGTTAAGTCAAGCGACTGATTTAACCCGGCTCGGCATCCGGTGCCGGCCATCGTTCAGACTGTTCGTGATGGTGAGTTCGCGCTTTACCTACAACGGCGACGTTCGTATTCACTACCTCGACTCTGGCGGTGACGACCGCGGCGCTCCGATCGTGTTTGTGCCCGGCATGACCGACATCGCCGACGATTACGTCGAAGTCATGCCACTCTTCGGTCGCCGGACAATCGTCGTCGAGCTCAGAGGTCACGGAAAGAGCGGCGCTCCGGTCAACGGGTACGACCTCACGACGCTGAGCGGCGACGTTGGAGCCGTC
>JAVRPX010000283.1:0-3296 GCA_032161985.1 Mycobacterium sp. | reverse complement strand
ACGGCTGGGAGGCTTCTGCCGAGGCCGACGCCAAGGAGTTGGCCGATGCGGCCAACGCTGGTGTGGCGGTTGCCCTTCAGGCGTTCCGCCGCGGCGCGACGGCGGTGGCGGCGATGATCGCGTCGGTTGGGGCGGTGTGCGACCTCGATCTGGTCGTCATCGGCGGCGGCGTGGCCAAGTCGGGGGCGCTGCTGTTCGACCCGCTGCGCGAGGCGCTGGCGACCTATGCCCGGCTCGACTTCCTGCGCGGGCTGCGGGTGCTGCCCGCCGAACTCGGCGGCGACGCGGGCCTGGTCGGTGCGGCAGCTCTCCTCGACGCCTGAGAAGGATTCTGCGCCATGTGCTTTCGGCCCCAATCGCACAGGCCCTGCAGTACAGGAGCCAGCGTCATGCCGTACTCCGAAATCGAGTAGTGCACACACGGAGGGACGGTGCCTGCGTCGTGGCGGATAAGGATGCCTGCGTTCACCAGTTCGTGCAGATGGCGGATCAGCATGCGCTCGGTGATGTCCGGGATGCTGCGGCGTAGTTCCGCTGTACGCATCGGTCCGTCGAGAAGCCGCCACAGGATCGTGCCTTTCCACCGCCCGTCGATGACGGTCAGCGCCGTGTCTATCGGGCACTCGTTGATCCCCTTCTTCGACACCGCCATCGGAACCTCCCTTACACTGACTAATTTGTCAGTACCTTGTTTTTTGTCAGCATAACCCGCAGGGTCGACGGTATGGAACACGTCATCGCAATCGTGGCTCTAGTCGCGGCAGGTCCACTGGTCGGCGTGGAACTGGGGGTCGCGGCATTCACCAATCCACTGGTCTCCAAGCTGCCCGACGAGGCCTACCTCCTGTTCCGCAGCGCCGGAAGTCGACTGCTCGGTGCGTTGATGCCGTTCTGGTACATCGGCACACTCGTCGTCCTGATTGCCGGTGCTGTGCTGACCCGAGATGTGCTGGCGATCTCCGCCGTCGCGCTGATGGGGGTGGCCGTGCTGTTGTCGGTGACTGTGCTCGTCCCGATCAACAACCGGACCGCCGCGTGGCGGTCCACCGATGATGTGGACCGCGACCTGGCGGGCCGCTGGGACCGGCTGCACTGGGTACGGGTGGGCCTGCTCGCAGCGATGTTTATCGCACTGGTGGCCGGCGTGGTCGGTTAGCGCACAGTCACAAGCCGCGAGCGTGCGCAAAATGCCACATTTTCGCGGCGTGTTGCGTGCAGACACGCACGCTCGCGGGAGAAGGGTGACCCGCATCCCGTTTTGGCTGATCGGCTGGCGGCACGCTATTCTTGACCAGTTCCACCGAAGACCGTCGGTCACCGAGAAATCGGTTGAAGGTCCCGGATTACCCGGGCGGCCCACGCAGGAGGACGAGGCTACTGCTTTCTTGTGCGCCCCGACCTGTCTGCGTCGGGGCGTTCGTCATTTCCGGCCTGCAACGCCGATCGACGGTCCCCACCACGAGGAGGCATGCATGGCCAAGGCTGACAAGGCCGCCACGGTTGCCGACATCGCCGAGCGGTTCAAGGGGTCGACGGCCACGCTCGTCACCGAGTACCGCGGGCTGACCGTCGCCAACCTCAAAGAGCTGCGCCGGTCGCTCGGTGACTCCGCCACTTACACGGTCGCCAAGAACACGCTGGTCAAGCGTGCCGCGGCGGAGGCGGGCATCGAGGGTCTCGATGAGCTGTTCATCGGTCCCACCGCGATCGCGTTCGTCAAGGGCGAGGCCGTCGACGCCGCCAAGGCGATCAAGAAGTTCGCCAAGGACAACAAGGCGCTCGTCATCAAGGGCGGCTACATGGACGGCCGCCCGCTGAGCGTCTCCGAGGTCGAGAAGATCGCCGACCTGGAGTCGCGTGAGGTGCTGCTGGCCAATCTGGCCGGCGCGATGAAGGCCAACCTGTCCAAGGCCGCGGGCCTGTTCAACGCTCCCGCGTCGCAGGCCGCACGGCTGTTCGCAGCACTGCAAGAGAAGAAGGCCTCGGAGCCTGGAGCGGCACCCGCCGCCGAAGCTCCCGCGGAGGCACCCGCCGAGGCAGCAGCAGAAGCTCCGGCCGAGGCGCCCGCCGCCGAGGCTCCCGCAGAGGCACCCGCCGCCGAAGCTCCCGCCGAGGCAGCAGCTGAAGACCAGGCACCGGCCGACGCGGCCGAGTAGCCCGACCACACAACCGACAAGCAAGAAGAAAGAATCAGGAAGGACCAATCATGGCCAAGCTGTCCACCGACGACCTGCTCGACGCGTTCAAGGAACTGACGCTGCTCGAGCTCTCCGAGTTCGTCAAGAAGTTCGAGGAGACCTTCGAGGTCACCGCCGCCGCTCCGGTCGCTGTCGCCGCCGCTCCTGCCGCTGCGGGTGCGCCCGCCGAGGCCGCCGAGGAGCAGTCGGAATTCGACGTCATCCTCGAGGGTGCCGGCGACAAGAAGATCGGCGTCATCAAGGTTGTCCGCGAGATCGTCTCCGGCCTGGGCCTCAAGGAGGCCAAGGACCTGGTCGACGGCGCCCCCAAGTCGGTGCTCGAGAAGGTCGCCAAGGAGGCCGCCGAGGAAGCCAAGGCGAAGCTCGAGGCCGCAGGCGCTTCGGTCACCGTCAAGTAATTTCGACACACTGTGGGGTCGATCTAGCAAACAGATCGGCCCCACAGCCATATCTGCAGGCGCCGAGAATGTGACCTCAGACAAGTGTTGCGGCCATTCCGCATAAGCTACAGTGACTCAAGCCACAGGCGGGAGGCATGTGGTGGGGACCAGGCATAGGCGGAAGGATCGCGCGTGGGCATCGGAATTCAGGTTGAAGGACTGACCAAGTCCTTCGGGCCCCAGCGAATCTGGGAAGACGTCACGATGGAGGTCCCGCCCGGTGAGGTCAGCGTGCTCCTCGGACCGTCCGGTACCGGTAAGTCGGTGTTCCTGAAGTCTCTGATCGGCCTGCTTCGGCCCGAACGCGGCAAGATCGTCGTCGACGGCACCAACATCATCGAATGCTCGGCCAAGGAACTCTACGAGATCCGCACGCTGTTCGGCGTCATGTTCCAGGACGGCGCCCTGTTCGGCTCGATGAGCCTGTATGACAACACCGCCTTCCCTCTTCGCGAGCACACCAAGAAGAAGGAAACTGAGATCCGCAACATCGTCATGGAGAAGCTCGAGCTGGTCGGCTTGGGCGGGGATGAGAACAAGTTCCCCGGCGAGATCTCCGGCGGTATGCGCAAGCGTGCCGGCCTTGCCCGCTCCCTGGTGCTCGACCCGCAGATCATCCTCTGCGACGAGCCCGACTCGGGTCTGGACCCGGTCCGTA
>JAVRPX010000282.1:0-3677 GCA_032161985.1 Mycobacterium sp. | reverse complement strand
TCGCAAGACCGTGTGCCGAGGTGTTCCCGAATATGGGTGATTGTCGCGGTGATTCGTGGATTCGAAGTAACCGCCATTGGGTTGAGCGCGGCGAAGCTCACGACGACGGCGGCAGCGTCGAAGTGCCCGAGCCGGTCGAGGATCACTGCGAGGTTAACCAGGGGCGAATGGAGGAAGGCGATGCTGCCCGCGTTCTGGTAGTTGCGGATCGCCAGCGTTATGTAGTCCAGCGCAGCCAGCGGATCACCGTGTTCGAACTCCAGCGATGACAAGACGTTCGCAAGGTGCGACTCGTTGAAGCGGTTGCCGCTGTCATGCGTTGTCGCAAGACCTCTGCGCGCGGCTTCGAGCGCGCGGACCGGGTCGGCGTCGCGATACGCGAAGGCCTGTGAAAGTAATGCATATGAGAGCGCCCACGGATTGCCCGTGGCTTCGGCTGCTTCGACAAGGCCATCCGCGGCGATGATTGCCTCCTCGGCTGAACCCGCGAACACCAGCGCGTTCACCAGGGCAGACCTGGTCAGGCCGTGGCTATCGCGGCCGCGGTCAAGGTAACTGCGGCACCACTCGACGTACCGTTCGGGCTGACCGATCATCATATAGACGCCGCCGGCCAAGCCCTCGAGGCCAAATGGAAACTCAATGCAGCCATCGCGTTTCGCCATTGGTATGGCCTCGGCGTAGGCGAGACCTTGCTCGGTTCGCCCGGTCTGGTAGCAGAGTGATGCGATCTGATACAGGTATGCGAGCCGGGGATGGTCAACCGTACGGGCGTCTTCGATCAGTTCCTCGGCCCACGTGGACGGTTCGTAGTTCTCGGCGAAGGAACCGATGAGCCCGACGAACGTGGCGAGCGTGGCGGCCGTATCAAGGTCGTCGTGGTCAGCAGCCCACCGAAACGCATTGCGCAGGTTTGCAAGCTCGGAAGTAAACCACGCGTATGCCTCGCGTTGCCGGGGGCTGTCCCACAGGGCCATGATGTCCGATTCGCGGCTTGCAAAGGAGTGGGCGTGTGCCGCACGAACCTGTTCTGCCGCGTCGGAAGTGACGAGTTGATCTTCGGCGAACTGACGGATCGTCTCCAGCATCGAGTACCGGGTTCGCCCTGATGAGCGGTCTGCGATGAGCAGCGACTTGCGGACCAAGGCATCGAGCAGATCGAGGACGGCGTATTCGTCGATATCATCGGAACCTGCTACCGCGCAGGCGCTTTCAAGTTCGAATCCGCCAGCGAACACCGAACACCGAACCAACAGCGATTTTTCGGCGTCAAGGAGGAGGTCAAATGACCATGCCACGGCGTGCCGCAGTGTCTGATGGCGTTCGAGTCCTCGCCGAGAGCCAACAAGCAATTTGAATCGGTGATCGAGACGATCGCGCACTTCGGTCGCGGTCATCGACCCCATCCGGGACGCAGCCAACTCAATTGCTAATGGAATTCCATCGAGGCGACGACAAATCTCTTCCACCGCGGCCGACTCGTCGGCCAACAAGCTCTGCGCGCGATCAACCAACAACTCCATGGCCGCACCGACTTCGAGCGAGGCTACCCGCCATGATCGTTCATCGGCGACGCCCAGTCCCTCACGGCTGGTGGCTAGAACCCGCACGCTGGTCGATGTAGCGAGGATGTTTTCGACGAGATCGGCGACGCTGTCGAGGACGTGCTCGCAGTTGTCGAAAACCAACAAGCGAAACCGGCCCTCCAACGCCGCCGCCACCGACTCTCCCACGCTCATGCCGGGTTGTTGGGTGATACCCAACACGGCGGCAACCGCATCCGGCACGGCAGCGGGATCGGTGACCGCCGCGAGTTCGAAAACCCATACACCATCGGGGAATTCGTCGGCAAGCTCTGCGGCTACTTCCAACGCCAGTCGGGTCTTGCCTACCCCACCCACACCGGTCAATGTGACTAGTCGACGTGAGCGCACTGCCGCAGCGAGCTCGTCGACTTGGGCTTCGCGGCCGATCAGGTTGGTGACCGGGAGCCGCAGATTGCCAAGGCTGGGATCGAGTGTGCGTAGTTGAGGAAAGTCCGTTCGGAGCCCCGACGCCCGAACCTGGTAAACCGTTATCGGGTTCAGCAGGTCCCGTAGCCGCCGCGATCCCAGGCTCACCAGGTTCACTCCGCTGAGCAATCCCGCCGCCGAATCGGCCACCAGAATCTGCCCACCATGGCCGGCGGCCATCACCCGCGCCGCGCGATTGAGCACCGTTCCGAAGTAGTCGCCGTCGCGGAGCTCGGCCTCCCCAGTAGCGAGGCCCATCCGGACCGGCAGCTGCAGTTCCCGCTGCGCGTCGATCGCGGCGTCGACCGCGGACATCGGCGATGCGAATGCAGCCACCACTCCGTCTCCGGTATGGCTGAATAGAAAGCCATCGTGCGCTTCGATCGCCGAACGCAACACCTTGTCATGGGCGAGCAGGGCGACCCGCATCGCATCCGCGTCGGACTCCCACCGACGGGTCGAACCCTCGATATCGGTGAACAGAAACGTCACAACACCCGACGGCGGGCCCCCCGCGGACACCAGCACAGAATGGCACAGCGAAGGGTGCGACCGATGGCTATTCGGCCTCGGCGACGGCCATCTCCGGCGGCTCCCTGGTCAGCCCGCGGGTCAGCACCAGCAGGTACACGATCCCGATGCCCAGCTAGCTCGCGCCGAGGATCAGCGCCTTGGAGTCCAGCTCCGTCAGCAGGTAGATATCGATGGCCGCGCTGATCACTGGCAGGAGAACGTAGCGCCACGGGCTGAGGTGTTCATCGCGATGGCGAAGAAAGTAGGCGATCACCGCAAGGTTGACGAACGTGAACGCGGTGAACGCGCCGAGTTGATGAACGAGGTCGACGTCGCAACGTCGAGGAAGATCGCTGCCAACCCGATCACACCGCACAACGCGATGTTGAAGACCGGGGTGTTGAATCGCTCCGACAGCCAGCCGAATGCGCGCTCCGGAAGGACCAGGTCGCGACCCATCGCATAAAGCAATCGCGACACCGCCGCCTGGGCGGCCAGTCCCGAGGCGAACTGGCCGACGATCAACCCAGTGAGGAACACCGCGCCGAACAGGCTGCCGCCGATGGTTTTTGCGATATCGGAGGCCAATGACTCCGAGTTGGCGAAGGTTCCGCCGGGCGACACCAACGTCACGAAGTAGGTCACCACGATGAACATCCCACCGCCGATCAACGCGACGAGCACGATCGCGCGGGGCACATTGCGCTCGGCGTCGTGCGCCTCCTCGGTCAGCGTGCTGATGGCGTCGAATCCAAGGAACGAGTACGCCGCAACCGCGGCACCGGCCGCCAAGGCGGAGAAGCCGCTGCCGCCCGTGAAAGGCGTTGTGGAAACCAGCGACTGCGAATCGCCGACCAGGTGTGTGATCGACGGGATCACGAAGAACGCCAGGATCAGCAGCTGCACCGTCATCAGCACGAAGTTGGTGCGGTCGGCCACCTTCAGCCCGATCACATTGAGCGCGGACGTTGATGACGATGAAAGCCACGATCCAGACGAAGAACGGCACGTTCGGGAACTGGCCCTGCAGATAGGATCCGCCGATCAACCAGATGACCAGTGGCAGGAACAGGTAGTCAAGCAGAATCGCCCATCCCACAACGAATCCCAGCCGCGAATCGAGCGCCTTGCGCACGTACGTGTAGGCCGAAC
>JAVRPX010000281.1:0-2724 GCA_032161985.1 Mycobacterium sp. | reverse complement strand
GTGCGGCTGGGGCAGCCGGCGCCGACGCTGTCCGGCGGCGAGGCCCAGCGCGTGAAGCTGTCGTCCGAGTTGCAGAAGCGGTCCACCGGTCGCACGGTCTACATCCTCGACGAGCCGACCACCGGGCTGCACTTCGAGGACATCCGCAAGCTGCTCGGCGTCATCAACGGCCTTGTCGACAAGGGCAATACGGTGATCGTGATCGAACACAACATGGACGTGATCAAGACGTCGGATTGGATCGTCGACATGGGTCCCGAGGGCGGGGCCGGCGGCGGCGCCGTTGTCGCGGCGGGTACGCCAGAGGACGTGGCGGCCAATCCCGACAGCTACACCGGGCACTTCTTGGCCGAGACGCTGGATGTGCCGCGACCGAAGCCGAAGGCCCGCAAGGGTCGCAAGGTCAGCGTCTAGCTGCGCACCAAAAGTTGAGGCAATGGCCTCATGCGTCGATGTGCCCGGCGCGACGAACGTCGATGCATGACTAAGACGAAATTCGCTGCTTTCTGCGCCACGGTGGTGACGCTAGGAATGCCTGCGCTGACGTGCCCGTGACCGCATGGTCCGCACCCAGCCCATGGGAGGACTATCTGAATTGCCTCAAGGGGGGTACTCCCGCGGAGACATGCCTTTGGAGGCATGGGCTCGAACACCCCGACGGCCATTGCGTGGCGCCGAAACCGGAACCCATAGGGAACAACCCTGGGCAGTCCCCACGGCCGCCGCTACCGCCGGTCGTGGGGACTGACAAGACTCCCGTGCTGGCGCCCTAATCTGTCGCCCCTAGTAGTACCGGCTGGCCGGTATCGAGAAATTCCGGATGGCGGGACCCAATCCTGGGCGCTAGCTGTGGAGACTTCGGATTGTTGCGGGTTGACCCTTGTCACATAGGCAATCAAGGCCAGCGGTCAAGGAGTCCTCATGACAATCATCATCGCGACATCGGCTGCCGTCATCACCGGCTTCGTCGTCGAATGGGGTCAACGTCAGTGCGAGGCTTGGGCGTTCATGCGCGAAAAGGATCTGTGATGGTGCTCAATATGAACGCCAAGCAGGCCTGGGGCGTGATTGCGGCCGGCGTGCTTGCATACGAACTTGCATGCAACGAGGGCGAACTCCTCAGCGAGGGCGTCGACCATTGGGTGGCGACCAAGCCGATTCTGACTAGGGCGGTGATTGCCGCGCTTGCGCTCCACCTCGGCAACGCAGTTCCCACGCGCTTCGATCCGGTATCGATGGGATTTCACGGGATTCGAAAAGGCTCGAGGTATTTGACGGCGCTCACCCGCTGATTAGCCCTTCGACAGCGGAGACGGAAAACGCGGGCTGACCCGCACGCCGTCAAGCCATTCGGTCAGTTCGGCGGCACGCTGCTGCAGCGCCCGCTTTCCGTCGCCGCCGACGTCTTCCAGCAGCCGCACCTCGACCTCGTCGTCGGGTTTCTGCCCCCATCCGCCGACGATCCTTCCGTTCCACCAGGCCGTCGGGCCGCCGTTGCCGTTGGCGTCGAACACCTGGCCCCGGTGCTCGCCGACATACCAGTCGCGGTCGTACCAACCCATCGTCGTGACATCCAGGCCAGGCAGGAGCGCGCACCACGGGTCGACGTTTGGCTCGATGTCGAGATCGTCGGGCAGCGCGAATCCCGGCGTGCCGTCCAGGTCGACCTCCACGGCGTCGATGTCGCGCAGCGCATGTCGCGCCCACGTCAGCGTGTTGCCGAACCACCACTTGATGTCCGTGACGGTCGCAGGCCCGAATGTGCGCAGCCACCTGCGCACCAGTTCGGCGCGTGCCTCGTCCGGCGTCGCTGTGCCAGGCCTGGCCGGCAGCCAATCGGCCATCGGCGCCCAGCGCGGACGCGATACCGTCCATCTGCCGTCGTTGGGCCCGCGGACGATGTCCCCGCGCACTGAAAGCACGGTCAACACCCTTGGCGCTAAGGGTGTTTCACCGCCCCATCGCTTACCCGGCGCATAGTCGTACCTGCCCGCCAGCTCGGGCAGCGCCTCACGCAGCTCTTTGGCGCTGGCCGCGCCGCGTTCGGCCAGGTGCGCCAATACCGCCGCGCACGCCGTTTCCAGCCACGCATCACCGTCCTCTGCAATGCCCGCCTTCTGCGCGTCGGCCGCCAGCCTGCGCCTTTCGTTGTCGGCCACCCGATCGCTGGCGCCCGACTGGATCAACGGCAGGTCGCCGACCCGCACCGTCCACAGCGTGCGGCGCATCGCGAGGTGCTTGACCAGCGTGCGGCGCTCGTAGAGTTGGGCGTCCAGATCGGCGACAGCGAAGCCGGGCAGCCGCGCCCACAACGTCAGATACGGGGTGGCGGGGTCTGTGGCGTGCAGCCCGATGAGATCAGTCACCACAGCGTCGATCGAACCCGCTTGCCCCGCCAAAAAGTGCCGCCGCGCCAGCCGCGCCCGTCGTTCGGCAACCGTGAATGACCGCATTGCTTGCGAACCGTACCTGCGGGTCCCGACAAAGTTTGGGATCGGTAGCGGCCCGGCCGATCTTGACTTAGCCCACGACGGACGCCATCGGGGCGACGTACGACGAAGGGAAGATTCATGAATCGAGTTGTCGTGGGAGTGGTCGGACTGGCCGCCGCCGCAGCTGTGCTGGTGGGTTGTTCGGACAACAAGAGCGCAACGCTCCCGGGCGGCGGACAGGCCAGCACCGGCGGTTCCACCGAGGTGAAGGTGGACGGCAAGGATCTCTCGG
>JAVRPX010000280.1:0-14412 GCA_032161985.1 Mycobacterium sp. | reverse complement strand
GACGCGAGCGGTGTCAATAGCACGATTGCGAGCGCGGCGACCGCGATTCCGACACCAGCGGCAAGTTCCTGAACGGCGGCGTTGAGAGTGTTGGCGTGGGTGAGCTCGTCTCTCTTGATATCAGCGAACGCGAGGCTGTTGTAGGCGGTAAACCCGATCGACCGGAATGCGCCGCTGACGAAGAGGATCGCCACTATTGCGGCAACCGGCGTGTCGGGGCCAACCGCGGCCAGCAGACCGAACCATCCGGCCGAGAGCAGTGCATTGCCAAGCAGCAGACGACGGATACCGAAGCGCCGCATCAGAGGTGTCGTCGCGGGTTTGATGGCGATGTTGCCGACAAACAATGCCGCCACCGCTATGCCCGCCGATAGTGGTGTCCAGCCGAAGCTGAGCTGGAACTGCAATGGCAGCAGGAAGGGCACGGCCGTTAATACCAGCCGGTAGAGCGCGCCTGCGGACACACTGATCCGCAGCGTCGGTGTCCGCAGCACCCGCAAGTCGACAAGCGGATGTGGGGAGCGACGGAGATGAATCATGGCGACCAGGAACAAGATCGCCGCACTGGCAGCACCGATGACGACGTGCCGCCAGTCGGTGCCGGTCAACCGAATGCCTTCCAGCGCAATCAGTGCCGCAGCGATAGCTGCACCGAGAACCACAAGCCCTCGCCAGTCCAGCGACGTTGAGTCAAGCCCGCGACCGCCGCGGAATAGCTTGAGCGACAACGCGAATCCGACAAGGCCGACGGGGATATTCACGATAAAGATCCATTGCCACGGCCAGAAGGTCGCTATGGCACCGCCGATGGCTGGCGCGATGACGGGCGCGAGGAGAGCTGGCCAGGTAAGCACTGCGATGGCGCGTACCAGGTCGCTCTTGGCACTGGACCGCAGCACAGCCAACCGGCCGACCGGCACCATCATGGCTCCGCCTACGCCCTGGAGTATCCGCATCGCCACGAGCATCGGCAGCGAAATGCTTGCCGCGCAGCCAGCGGACGCGACGGTGAAGACCACTATTGCAGTGAGAAAGACCCGTCGAGGGCCCAGTCGATCCGCGATCCAACCGCTGGCCGGGATGAGGACCGCGACCGTTACGAGATAAGCGGAAATCGCGACGTTGACATCGACGGGATCGACTCGGAAAGACGCCGCGATGCGCGGGATGGCCGGGCTGATGATCGTCGCGTCGAGGATCTCCATGAAAAAGGCACCCGCCACGAGCAGCGCCATACCGCGTGGGAAGGACGAGTCCGGCCGCGCTACTGAGGACATCGCAGCATCAGGTACGGCAACAGGGCGATCTGCTCGGACTCAGCTAGGTCAGCGTTCGTGGTCAGGAACACTTCCACGATGTCGGCCGCCATGTCGGGGTCGACGATCTCATAGCCGAGTGTCGCGACGTTGGCATCCAGATATCTCCGTGATCCGAGGGCCGTCTGGGTGTCGGGGCATAGGGCCGCGCGTACATCGCTCACCTTGTTAGCGGCGATCGTGACTCCAACACCGTTCCCGCACAAAGCAATCCCGTACACAGCGGCGCCTCTCGATACGGCGCTGGCGACACCGAGCCCGACCTCCGCCCAGCCCAGTCCGTCCCTCATCGGGACGACATCGTGCCCGAGGTGTCTGACGCGGCGAACGATCGCCTCAGACACCGCCGTGGACTCCTCGGCGCCGACAACGACTTTCATGGTTGCACCCTCAGTCTGCCTTCATATCTCGCGGTCTGCGAAGTGCGGCAGCACTTCATCTGCGAACAGCCGCAGCTGATCGAGGTCGGTGAGGTCGAAGAGCTGTAGGTAAATACGCTCGGCGCCGGCTCCTTAAAGACGGCAAGCCGATCGATCACCTCCGCGGGAGAGCCGCACAGCCCGTTCGAGATGATGGTCGTCGGAGCCGAGGTAACGCCCTCGCACTCCGAAGAACGCTCCGCTGCTGACCGTGGAGTTCGTTCCTGTGCGCGGCCCGATCATGCCGACGAGCGACACGGCAGTGCTGCCGATGCCGACACCAAGAATCGTCGCCGCCACGCAAGCCCACCAGGACAGGCCGGCCGCGACCATCGCGCCGCCGAAGATGTACGTGCCAAGGCTGAACTGGGTCCCCTCGAACGCCCAGAACACCGTCCTGGGCGAGGAGTTTCGCTCTACGTGCGGGATGTAGTCGACGCCACGGGTCTCGATGCGACCCACGGCGTCCCGACCTTCACCTACGGGCACGTGGGATTCGCCGCTCGTGGCGTTGAGGTCTTCGCTCTGTGCAGAAATTGTTGTAATGGTTGCTCCAGGAATCTCGATGACTTCTGTGCTGACGACTTCGTTGAACGGGTAGGGGTAGCGGGACTCGCCTTACGGGAGGTGCGGCAACACCTCTTGCGCGATGAGCTCCAACTGGTCCAGGTCGGTCAGGTCGAAGAGTTGCAGGTACACGCGTTCGGCCCCGGCGTGCCGGAACGCCCGCAGCTGACTCACGACTTCCTGCGGTCGCCCGAATACGCCCTCCGAAATGGTCTGGGCGGGGTCTTTCCAGTCCGACACGGCAGTGTTGATTACTCGTATGCGTCGAGCGAGGTCGGCGGAGTCCTGGGCGCAGCAGACGGCGACTACGGCTGAGAAGGTGATCCCGGCGGGGTCGCGGTCGATGCGTTCGCAGGCTTGTCGGACGCGGTTGTAGGCCTGGGTACAGGCGGCTGGTCCCACGCCGTCGATGTTGTATTCGTTGGCGTATCGGGCTGCGAGCGCTGGTGTGCGTTTGAGGCCGTGACCGCCGATGATGATCGGGGGATAGGGGGTTTGGACTGGCCGCACGAGTGCGGGGTAGTCGTGAACGCGGTATTGCTTGCCTTCGTAGGTGTAGAGCTCACCGAGGGGTGCGGTCCACAGGCCGGTGATGAGTTCTAGTTGCTCCTCGGCGCCGTCGAAGCGATCGCGCATCGATGGTGAGGGGATACCGAGTGCGTCGTGTTCGCCGGGGAAGGATCCCGCGCCGAGGCCGAGTTCGATGCGGCCGTCGCTCATGGCGTCGGTCTGCGCGGCGATGATCGCGAGGTGAGCGGGGTTGCGGAATGTCGAGCACGACATCAGGCTGCCCAACCGGATCCGCGAGGTCTCCCTGGCCAGCCCGGCCAGGGTCATCCATACATCCGTCGGACCGGCCTGCCGCGTGAAGCTGCCCTCGCGCATCAGGTGGTCGGCTCGGAAGTAGCCGCCAAAGCCAAGGCGTTCGACCGCCTTGGCCACGGCCAGCTGCTCGTCATAGCTTGCGCCGAGTTGGGGCTCGGCAAAGATTCTGATATCCATATCGGTCCGGGCTGCCCAATCTGGCAGCGTCGTGGCCCCTTTCGAGGGTTTGAGGCTTATCGAGGCGGCTTCGCCAAAATTCGTCGTTAATTGGTTTATACGCAACCCAACCTGGGTTGGAATGGGCGCAACTGAGATACGCATGGGAGATCACTGTGGATAACCAATGCGAATGTATTTGGTCAAAAGGGATATCGCGGACATCACCGCACGGAATTACGGTGAGAGGAATATCAGAAGAGACGCGGCACCTGCCGATACCCTCGCTGCGACGGGCCCGATCAGACGTGAGGCCGACTCTGCGGCCAAGTCCGAGGGTGTCTAGTCTGCAGCGTCGCTACCCGCAGCGGCGCCGATGCGCGCCGTCCAGGGTCGGCGACCATTCTCGCCGGTCACGGCATACAGGGAGCTGACGCATCGAAACATGCCTGCTCCTAGAGAGGTATCGACCAGAGCGTCTGCGTCGACGACCCAATCAGCCAAACAGCCGCGGCCGACGATCAGCTGATACTGACGTCCACCACAGTGCCTCGCCGCTCGGACCAGACCCGTTACCGGCGGAACCCTAGGCGCGCCTCGAATGCTCGAGTCGGTGCCGAAGTTGGTGCCGAAAAGTTTCGGCGATATCAAGCCGTATTTCTATTACATTAAGTCTGCGCGATCCGGGCCGATTGATAACGAACCGCGAGAATGTGTTGTAGCTCCAGTGTTGTGGGAGTTGAGGGCGGAGTCACGTGGCCCCATGTATCCGGCGACGACGCCCCGGCAAATCGGCTCGGCTGCCCTCAAGCAAGTCCGTCGCCGCGATCGCGTCCGAGACCGGATCGCTCAGTCCAGCACCGAAACCTTCCGGGGTTCGATTCTCCTCAGGTCTAGACAGTCGCAAATTTGAGCACGGATGCGCGTCTGACCGGCGTCAAACCATGCCGAACGTCACCGTTTGGCAACGATGCGGTGCGGTGTGGCGAGTGGTCGACGTTGGCTGCTGATAATTGGCGAGGTCGTCTCACAGCGACTTCGGTACGGCATGCGGTTCTGCTGCAGAACTTGGATGCGCAATGTCTGAGTGTGGATGAAGGAGTCGATGTCGATGACGATCTTTGATCGATTCAACGTCAGAGTAGTTGCTGCTGGGGCTGGGTTGTGCGGGGTCGCTATTGCATTGAGCCCGCACGTTGTGGCCGCGCCGCTGACAACCGGCGGCTACGACTGCTTCCAGGCGTCCGCAGGCGAGGTTGGTGCATCTCCGGTAGCGGGCGCGTGCAGCCCGGCTAGCGCGCCACTCGCTGACATGGCTGGGGTTCCGATGGCATTGCCTGGACCAGTTCCTGTGGTCGCGCCGGCGCCCGTCGGTGCTCCGGTTCCTGTCGGTGCTCCGGTTCCTGTGGGTGCGCCGGTTCCTGTCGGTGCTCCGGTGCCGGCGGGTGCTCCGGTTCCTGTGGGTGCGCCGGTTCCTGTCGGTGCTCCAGTGCCGGCAGGCGCTCCGCTTATGGACATGTCTGGTGCCTATGGAGGCAAGGGCGACCCGATTGCTCCGCCGCCTGCCGGCGCCCCCGCATCCGGTCAGCCAATTCTGCCTGGCCCTGCGGGCTGACACGGCGCGCTGAGGCTGATCCTTTGGTCGCATGTTGTCAGGAGCGAGAAGCGCACGGCCTCAATGCGATACAACCACGGCACGAGGCGCATGCACCCGCGTCATCTAGGTGCGGAGCCTCGTTAATCCGACACTGTGCGAGGAACTTCGATGCTGTTTTCCTGCACAATCACCGGGTCGCCAACGTTGACCGTGTTGAAGTACCACTCTGCGTCCTCGGGGCTCAGGCTGATGCAGCCGTGGCTGACATTCTCATACCCGAGTGAATTCACGGCCCACGGAGCTGAATGCACGAAGAGGCCACGGCTGGTGATCCGGACGGCGTATTCCACGTCTAAGAGGTAGCCGTCGGGAGCGTCAACGGGGATGCCGACGCTGCTCGAATCCATCACCACGTCGCGTTCTTTCGACAGCACGGTGTAGGTGCCGACCGGCGTCGGGTACTCCGGCCTACCCATCGAGGCCGGGAACACGCCCTCTTCTCCCCAGTGGGGTCGGTGGTGCGGCGCCGGCAGTACAGACGGCGGTCCCGAGTCGACGCCGTCGATGGTCACGGTGAACGTGTGATCCGAGATATTCGCAACACCGACGACGGCTGGACCCGTTTCGAAATCCGTCGACGAGCGGTCCACCGATAGCGCGATTGTGCTGTGCGCCGGCCAGTATCGGTCGGGAACCCACTGCACGACGTCGTTGTCGAGCCATTCGAACTTGCCCGTCATCGCGGGCACCGACCTGATGTCCAAGGTGCGCTCGGCCGCGCGCCTGTCGGCGACGGGCGCTCTGAACGTCACCACCACAGGGTGCGCCACACCCACTACCTCGCCGCGCGTTGGTAGCACCGATGCGATGGCGGGCCTATACGACTGGTTCGCCGCTGCCATGCTGGCGCTCGCCGGCCCCGCAGCCACAATCGCATTGATCCCGATGACTGCAAGAACACACCAAACAACCCCACGCATGGCTTCCGATTCCTTCGAAATTACAACGGTGTGAATTGATCGTAGGGGTGCCGCGACGATCCGATGTGCAAGTGCGCCTGAGCAGTTCGATCAAGGATCGGTCACGCTTCGGCTACAGCGAGTGAATCCGCCAACGTGTTGCGCGCCGAGATGTAGCGACTGGAGTGGCACACCGAAAGTCGGTTGGTGGGGCCGCCGCGGTGTCACACTTCCTCTGCCCGGCACTACCGAGAGGAACTCATCCATGGCGAGCCCGGATCGCGCCCACTCCCGCACGTTCGTCGTGACAGGAGCGGCGTCGGGCATCGGCCTGGCCACTGCGCGTCGCCTGCTGGACGAAGGCGGCACCGTCGTCGGCGCCGACCTGGCGCCCGCGCCCGATCTCGGCCCGCGGTTCACGTTCGTGAAGGCCGACATCACCGACGAAGCCGCGGTTGCCGCCACGCTCGCCGCCGTGCCGGACCGCCTCGACGGGGTCGTCCACGCTGCCGGCGTCGCTGGCGGCGGCCCGGTCCATCTGCTCGACCGGGCCGAATGGGACCGGGTGATCGGTATCAACCTCACCGGTACGTTCCTGGTGGCGAAGGCGGCCCTGGCCAGGATGATCGAGCAGCCCCGAGTCGACGGCGAGCGTGGCTCCGTCGTCACCGTCGCCAGTATCGAAGGCCTCGAAGGCACGGCGGCGGGCAGCTCGTATAACGCCGCCAAGGGTGGCGTCGTCCTGCTCACCAAGAACATCGCGCTCGACTACGGCCCGAGCGGTATCCGGGCAAACGCGATCTGCCCCGGTTTCATCGCAACGCCGATGCTCGACAGCGTCTTCGGAATGCCGGGGATGGAGGCTCCGAAGGCCTCGATCACCGAGGAGCACGCCCTGCAACGGCTGGGCAGGCCGGAGGAGATAGCGGCCATGGCGGCCTTCCTGGTATCTCCCGACGCGTCCTTCGTCAGCGGTCAGGCCATTGCCGTCGACGGCGGCTACACCGCGGGCCGCGACCATGGCGTGGTTCAGCTTTTCGGCTTTCCCAAGTGAGCAGGAATAACGAAATCGCCGATAGGAGAACGCCAATGACGTCGACCGCTGACGTGGGGGACCAGGTCGTCGCGCTGGCTCGGGGCATGCGTGACCTCGTGCGGTCCGAGGCCGCCGAGTCTGAACGGATGCGCACGCTCACCGGCGCGATCGTCGATGAGATGTGGGCGAGCGGGCTGATCTCGGCGTTCAATCCCGTCCCGGCAGGCGGTGTTGAACCGTCTTTCGCTCAGATGATCGAGACGTGGATCGAAATGGCTTGGCAGGATGGTTCATTCGGGTGGATCGGTTTGCTAATCTCCCGTCGTCATTCGCGGCCGGGGCGTATCTGTCCGACGAAGGTTTTGCGGAAGTGTTCACCGCTCACGACAACCACGTCACGATGGGTGGCCAGTTCTTCCCCAACGGACAGGGGACCGTGGTGGACGGCGGTTACCGGTTGAGCGGATCATGGAGTTTCGGCTCAGGGATCGGTCACTCCCAATACGTCGCCGCGGGATTCTTCCCGATGGACAGCGGCGAGATGCGCTGGATCAGCGAAGGCATTCCCGACATGCAGGTTGCCATCCTCCCGCGCGAAGACATCTCGTTCAACGACGGCTGGCATGTGCAGGGGCTCAAGGGAACTGGCTCGTACGACTACAGCACCGAGGATGTGTTCGTGCCCGAACGCCGGACCTTTCCACTGTTCATCCGCGACCCGCGCCGCGGCACGTCGCCGGCCACTCGCATGGGGCTGATGCCGGTGACTGCGGCCGGTCACGCATCATGGGCACTCGGCGTCGCCAAGAGCATGCTCGATGACGTCCAGGAGCTGGCCGCGACGAAGTTCCGGATGAGTGACATGGCGTCGTTGGCAACCCGCCCCACGTTCCAGAAAGGCCTTGCGCACCATGTCGCCGGCTGGCGCGCCGCGCGCCTGCTGGTCCTTGACGCGTTCACGACCGCCGAGGCAGCGGTTGCCGCGGGCGACCAGCTAACCCCGGCCCTGAGGGCCGACATGCGCGCAGCCGTGGTGTACGCAACCGATGTGGCCCGAAGCTGCGCCGAATGGGCCCACTTGGTCGCAGGCACGAGTTCGATCCGCGAGGGCACTCGCCTCGAACGCGCGTTCCGCGACATGTACACCGGAACCCAGCACGCCTTCATCAGTGAGAAAGTGGCCATCGACGCCGCTCAGATCTGGCTCGGCATCATCGAGGACCAGTTCGGGCTCTGAGTTAAGGGGCCGCTCCTATGCCACTTTTTTAGCAAGGGTTTGCTGTCGGTAAACAAATGGGAGGATTAAATTGCAGGTTCTTGATAAATGACCGCCGGACTGTGTGACAATGGTCATCGATAACCTACCGACGAAGGCCTCGCTGGTGGGAGGGGAATCATCATTAAGACGCGTTTGCGCCTCGTAGCGGGTGTCTGCGCGCTTTCTGCCGGCCTCTTCATCGGCAGTGCGGGGGGCGCGATCGCGTCGGCCGATACCGAGTCCGCCGGTTCGAACGCAGCCCAGAGCCAGGGTGCTGAGGCGCCGAGGGCAGAAGTCGGATCGGCGAGCGCGCCGGCCAACAAATTTGCTCAGCCATTGCGGATGACTTTGCGGGCCACTGTTCAGGGCGTGACAGACACGCTTCGTTCGATCCGGAAATTGGGTCAGCAAAATTCAACTGACCCGAAACCTGCGGCTACACAGCCCGTGGCCACAACTACCGAGAGCAACAACGAAGGATCGGGCCCCACCCCGTCTGATCCCAGCCCGACCGCCGCGGGTCCGAATAACGTCCCGCTCGATAAGACCGTGGTCGCGTCCGATCAGACCGTGGTCGCGTCCGATCAGACCGTGGTCGCATCGGAGTCGACGGCGGTCCCGCCCGTGCCCAATCCGCTCCCACCCGTACCCACTGTCGTCGGACCGGTGACGAACGCAGTGGCAACGGTCGCGAATGTCGTCAGGTCGGTTCCTGCCGCGGTGATGGCGCTGCCCACTTCCCCGACGTCGCTTACCGACGCGATCACGACAATTCAAGAGTTGCTCACGTCGGTTACCAATGCGGTTGTCACGCTCGCGCAACTGCCCTCTGACCTGTACTCCCTGTACTTCCCGTACACCCTGCAATCCGTTCCGGCTGTGACCGCAACGAGGACCGTGGGTGGAGGCGTCAACCCGCACGCAAATGCGCTGCTCCCGGCGACCAGGGCCTCGCAACCGCTTGCGGTCCCGCCGATTTTCCTTGCCGGGGGCATGGCATTGCCCGCTGACATCGCCCCGCTCGCGACCCTCGGCGACATACCGACCACCGGCTTGAGTAACGAGTTGCCCGCTTCCGGGATCGCACCGCCGGCGCAGGACGTCATCGTCCAGTCGGGGTTGGGGTCATTCCTCGACCACACCGTCAGCGCACTATTCGTACCCGCTTCATTGTCGGCGCTGGCCGCCGTGGCTCTGCCAGGTATCGGCGGGCTGCTAATCATTTGCGCGTTAGGGATGCGGATCGGATACCGCCAGGCAAAGGCGATCTTCGAGGTGCGAAGAGCGGGAATCGCGTCCTTCGCGGGCCCAGGACCGTTGGGTGTCGTCCGTTCGGGTTCTCTCATTGCTCTGCACCCGCGTGCGTTGGGGGTCGGTCCGGACCGCCGCGCATTGCGCCTCGTCCGCGCACACACTTCGGGTGCGGCCGGTCTGCAGGACCAAGCCGCCTAGCTGTCCAACTGCGCCTTCGTGACGAGCTCCGTCGCGACCTGGACCAGCGGCACGTTCGAATCCTGCGACAGCTTGCGCAGCACTTCGAACGCCTGAACCGCATCGACGCCGTAGCGTTCCATGATCATGCCCTTCGCCTGGCCAATGGTGTCGCGGCTGGCCAACGCACGCTTGAACTGCTCGTCGCGCCGCGCGGAATTCCATGCCACCGACGAATGCGCGGCGAAGATCAAGCCGATGTCCCTGGACTCCTGTCCGAAGGCGTGCGACTCCTCGGCATAGACGTTCAGCGCTCCCATCCTTTCGTCGGCGATGAACATCTGAAACGCCATGACGGACCGGATAGGCGTCCGATCCAACGCATCCTGGCGGTAAAGCGGGAACCGGTCGTCGGCCTCCAAATCCGCAACGTGGATGATCTTCTCCTCCCACGCGGCAGTGAGGCACGGACCTTCACGGTGCCGTTGCTGGATCTCGTCGAGCAGGATCGGCCACTTGTGCGTCGCGGCCGGGGTATCGATGTGCTTGGCGTTGCGGGTGATCGTGACGCCCGCATACTCGGCGCCAGGAATCTCGACAGCGGCATGTTCGGCCAGCTCGGCGATCACCGTGTCGGAATCCGTGTCAGGCCGGCTGTGCAGCTGCTGCACAATCTCCGCGATGCGCAGGTGGGTACCTTCCACCCCGGCTGGATCGCTCACCGTCACCGTCCGATCGTCGTGCCACTGGCTTCTTAGGCTACGCGCTGCTCAGCGGTGTAGCCGCGGATCGTCCCGCCGACTAGAGCGCGCGTAGATAGCGCGCGGTGACCACCCGCTGGGCCACCGATGTGACGGGTGAGCCCAGCCTGCTCCACCAGGTCGCGTGCCGGGAAAACGCCAAGACGTCCGCGTACACCTCGTCGGTCGCCGGGTCGTAGCGCACGACGAACCGTTCCTCACCCGATTCGGCGTGGCCCCGGAGCGTCCCGTAGGCGAATCCGCGCCGGTCGGGTTCGTCGACGAGGTAGACCACCCGGCACGGCGCCCGCACCGGACCCAGGTGCACGATCACCTCCGACCCCACCGCCGCGACCTCGGCCGTCGCCTCGACACGCAGACCGGCGCCGCGCAGCATGCCCCACCGCATGCCCTTGTCGGCGGCGTCCTCGAACCGACTCCGCCCGCGCCCGATGACCGCCGACTTCTGCACGTGGTGGTATCCGGCGGGCAGCGGTCCCGCCGTCGCGCCCACTTCGGAGTACGTCAACGGCAGCGCGGCAAGATCGCTCAACTTCACGGGGACACCATGACATTGCGGGCGTACGGTCGGAAAAGTGACCACGCAAAGCGTCGCTCAAGCATCAGGAACATTCACCATCGGCGGCGACCTCACGGTCAACCGCCTGGGGTTCGGTGCCATGCGCATCACCGGCGACGGTGTATGGGGCCCGCCCGCTGACCGTGACGAATGCATTCGCGTGCTGCGTCGCGCCGTCGAGCTCGGTGTGAACTTCATCGACACCGCGGACTCCTACGGCCCGTACGTATCCGAGAGATTGATCCGCAAGGCGCTGCACCCGTATCCCGACGGTGTCGTTATCGCGACCAAGGCCGGTCTGCTGCGCACGGGACCCAACGCCTGGTCGCCATTGGGCTTTCCGGACTATCTGCGGCAGGAGTGCGAGATGAGCCTGCGCCGCCTCGGCGTGGATCGCATTGACCTGTTCCAGCTGCACCGCATCGACGGCAAGTTTCCCGCCGAGGATCAGATCGGCGAGCTCGTCGCATTGCAGCAGGAGGGCAAGATCCGGCACATCGGGCTGTCCGAGGTCACGGTCGAGCAGCTGGAAGCCGCGCAGAAGGTTGCATCGATCGTTTCGGTGCAGAACATGTACAACCTGACGGCACGCCGCTCCGAGCCGCTCCTGCAGATCTGTGAAGCGCAGGGCATCGGCTTCATCCCCTGGGCGCCGCTGGGCTCCGGGCCGCTGGTCGCCGAGGGCGGGCCGCTGCAGAAAATCGCCGCCGAGCACGGCGTCGGGCCGTCTCAGCTCGCGATCGCATGGCTGCTCAAGCGGTCGCCGGTGATGCTGCCGATCCCCGGGACGTCCAAGGTCACGCACCTGGAGGAGAACGTCGCGTCCGCGGAGATCGAGCTGTCCGACGAGGAGTTCGAGACGTTGAGCAAAGCCGGGTCAGACGGCTGATCGCGCAGGCAATACGGTGACCGTGTGGCCACCGAATTCGCAGAGGAGCATCGCGGCGGCGATTTCAGCCCGATCGAGCCAACCGCGCGCGGCGGCCCTGACTACGGCAGGTTCGTCGAAGCGATCCGCACTTTGCAGGACCATGCCCGTGCCTCCGACGCGCCCGATGAGGTGATCACCGAGGCCGCCGACCTGATCGAGAAGGCGTCGACGCTGCTCGCCCCCTATGAAACCGATGAGTGGTCGTCTCCCGCGGGCCGTCGCATGGACCTGCCCAACCGGGGCGGCGTGCTAGGTATCCCGGCCGAGTACAGGAAGACCGACGACGGCCGGATTCGCGGAGACGTGCGCTTCCGCCGCTTCCACCTGGGCCGTAACGGCGCCGTGCATGGCGGGTGCATCGCGCAGCTGTTCGACTCTCTGCTCGGCTTCACCGCGTTCAGGCTCACCAGGAGCCTTTACCAGCGCACCGCGTTCTTGCACGTCGACTACAGAGCGATCGTGCCTATCGAAACCGAACTGCAGGTCGACGCAGGCGTCGACCGCGTCGACGGACGCAAGATGTTCCTCACAGGACGGCTGCTCAACGGCGAAGCCGTGCTGGCAGAAGCCAACGCGCTGTTCGTGAAGCTGAACCCGGGACAGCCGTGAAGCGGCGCTGGGCGCGCTGGCGCGACCGGCTGAGGGATAGGCCCGCGGCTGACTTCGGCTACCGGATCGCGGTCGCCATCATCGGCTTGGCGGTGCTCGCGGTCGGCATCATCGCGATCCCGTATCCAGGGCCGGGCTGGGCGATCGTGTTTGTTGGATTGGCGATTCTGGCCACCGAATTCGACTGGGCGCGGAGGCTGCTGGCCTACACGCGCCAGCGCTACGACAAGTTGATGGCGTGGTTCCGCCGCCAGGGGCTGTGGGTGCAGGCCATGGGCGCGGCGTTCACCGGGGCGATCGTGGTGGGCACGCTGTGGTTGCTCGGGGCGGTCGGTTGGTCGGCGGGGCTCGTCGGGCTGGACCAGGAGTGGCTGAAGAGCCCTATTGGCCTGGGGGCATGACCACCCTCACCGATAGCATGGTCGCGTTCAGTGCAGACCACCCGCACGCCGCCCGTATCACCGAAAGTTTGGAGAGCCACCGATGAGCGCGCCCGCCAGCCCCGCACCAGCAGCCCCGATCCGGGTCGCTGCCGGGACCACCGCCGGGGCAGCGGTCCGTGACGCCGACTTGCCAAGCCGGGGCGCTGCGGACGCCATCGTCGTCGTGCGCGACGCCGACGGCCGACTACGCGACCTTTCCTGGACGCCGGACACTGACGTCGAGGTGACGCCGGTGGCCGCCAACACCGACGATGGTCGCAGCGTCATCAGGCACTCGTCGGCGCACGTGCTGGCGCAGGCGGTGCAGGACATGTTCCCGGAGGCCAAGCTTGGCATCGGGCCGCCCATCACCGACGGCTTCTATTACGACTTCGATGTGCAGCGCGCGTTCACACCGGAGGATCTGGAGGCGCTGGAAAAGCGCATGCGCCAGATCGTCAAGGAAGGCCAGCTGTTCTCGAGGCGCGTCTACGAGTCCAAAGACCAAGCCCGCGAAGAGCTCGCGAACGAGCCGTACAAGCTCGAACTCGTCGATGACAAGTCGGGCGACCCCGAGGTGATGGAGGTCGGCGGCGACGAGCTCACCGCGTACGACAACCTCAATCCCCGTACCCGCGAACGGGAATGGGGCGACCTGTGCCGCGGCCCCCACATCCCGACCACGAAGTACATTCCGGCGTTCAAGCTGACCCGCAGCTCCGCCGCGTACTGGCGGGGCGACCAGAACAACGCCAGCCTGCAACGCGTCTACGGCACCGCATGGGAGTCGCAGGAGGCACTCGAGGCGCACCTGGAGTTCATCGAGGAGGCGCAGCGCCGCGACCACCGCAAGCTCGGCGCGGAGCTGGACCTGTTCAGCTTCCCCGACGAAATCGGTTCCGGCCTGGTGGTTTTCCACCCGAAGGGCGGCATCGTGCGCCGCGAGCTCGAGGACTACTCGCGGCGTAAACACATCGAGGCCGGTTACGAGTTCGTCAACACCCCACACATCACCAAAGCGCAGCTGTTCCACACGTCGGGACACCTGGACTGGTACGCCGACGGCATGTTCCCGCCGATGCATGTAGACGCGGAGTTCGACGAGGACGGTACGGTGCGAAAGCCCGGCCAGGACTATTACCTGAAGCCGATGAACTGCCCGATGCACTGCCTGATCTTCCGGTCGCGTGGGCGGTCCTATCGCGAACTTCCGTTGCGGCTCTTCGAGTTCGGTACCGTTTACCGGTACGAGAAGTCGGGCGTGGTGCACGGGTTGACCAGGGCGCGCGGGTTCACGATGGACGACTCGCACATCTACTGCACGCGCGAGCAGATGCGCGACGAGCTGTCGTCGTTGCTGCGATTCGTACTCGACCTGCTCGGCGACTATGGGCTCGAGGATTTCTACCTCGAGTTGTCGACCAAGGACCCGAACAAGTTCGTCGGCTCCGAAGAGGTGTGGGAGGAAGCCACCAGCACGCTGGCCGAGGTCGCCGAGGCGTCCGGGCTCGAGTTGGTGCCCGATCCGGGTGGCGCGGCGTTCTACGGCCCGAAGATCTCGGTTCA